>JBEBBF010000057.1:0-3194 GCA_041158545.1 Pseudomonadota bacterium
TGCGCCGGATCAAGGCCGACGAGAAGCTGAAGACCTTGCCGGTGATCATGCAGACCGCTGCCAGCGCCCCGGAGCAGGTCCGCCAGGGTCTGGAAGCCGGGGCGTTTTACTACCTGACCAAGCCCTACGAGCGGGCAACGCTGCTGACCATCGTCCAGGCCGCGCTCGAAGACTACGCCAAGCGTCGGCAGTTGCACGAACAACTGCTGGCCCACATCAACGCGCTGCAGTTCCTCGAACGCGGCGAGTTTGCATTCAAGACCCTGCGCGAAGCCACCCAGCTTGCCACCTTCATCGCCGCGGCCTGCCCCCACCCGGAAAACACCGTGCTTGGCCTGTCGGAATTGCTGGTCAATGCGGTGGAGCATGGCAACCTCGGCATCACCTACGACGAAAAAGCCGCGCTGAAGCGCAGCGAGCAATGGGAGCACGAGGTGGAACGCCGGGCTGCGCTGCCGGAAAACCGGCACAAGCAGGTGCGCCTGGAGTTCCAGCGCAGCTCCCACAGCATCACGCTGCGCATTACTGACCAGGGCTCCGGTTTCAACTGGAAACGTTTTCTTGAACTGGACCCCGAGCGTGCCTTCGACCCCAATGGTCGCGGCATCGCCCTGGCCCGTCTGCTCAGCTTTGCATCTGTCCAATACGAAGGCAGCGGCAATATCGTCACCGCCACCGTCAGCCTGAATGGGTAAGCCCAAAAATGAAAGAACAACTGCCCAAACTCCGCGTCCTCGCCGTTGATGACAACCGGACCAATCTGCACATCCTGCAGGTTTTCCTGAACAAACTCGGGCATTCGGTAATCCTTGCCGAGAACGGCCTGGAAGCCGTGGACCGCTTCGTCAATCTGAAGCCGGATCTGATCCTGCTCGACATCATGATGCCGGTGATGGACGGCTTTCAGGCCGCGCGCCAGATCAAGGCCCATAGCAGCGAACGCTGGGTGCCGATCATCTTCCTGTCCGCACTGAATCGCGATGAAAACCTAGTCGAAGGCCTGGAAGCCGGCGGCGACGACTATCTGACCAAACCGATCAACTTCGTGGTGCTGGAAGCGAAGATGCGCTCGATGCAGCGGGCACTGCACCTGCAGCAAAGCGCACTCGAAGCGCTGAAGCGCATCCAGGCCATTTCCGACAATGTGCTGGAAGCGATCATCACCATTGATTGCCAGGCCAACATCGTTGCCTGCAACAACGCTGCCGAGCGGATCTTTGGCTGGTCGCCCGAAAAATTGATCGGCCAGAACGTGAATATGCTGATGCCGGAACCCTATCGCGGCGAGCACGATGGTTATGTCCGGAATTTCGTGATGGGCGGCCCCCCGGGCGTCATGGGTCTGGAGCGGGAAGTCGTCGGGCAACGTCGCGACGGCTCGACCTTCCCGGCTGAACTGGGCGTCACCGAAATCCGCCTGAACGAGCAGCGGCACTTCATTGGCATGGTTCGCGACATTTCCGAGCGGAAACGCTCCGAGCACCAACTGCTGGAAAACGCCGAACTGCTGCAGAAGTACTACGACCAGACCCAGGCCGAGCAGCAGCTCGCCAAGCGCCTGATGGAAAAGCAACTGCATCGCGCCGGCCTGCGCGACCCCAGCCTGCACTACTGGCTCGCCCCGGCCCAGAATTTCAGCGGCGACGTCGTTGCCGCCAGCCGCTCACCCGACGGCCGCCTTTACGCGCTGCTCGCCGACGCCACCGGCCACGGCCTGGCCGCCGCCATCAGCGTGTTGCCGACCCTGGCGATCTTCTACCGGATGGTGTCGCAGAACCGCACGGCCTCGGAAATCCTGCATGAGCTGAATCAGCAATTGCTGGAATCCATGCCGGTCGGCCGCTTTGTCGCCGCCACCCTCGTTTGTCTGGAACAAGACAGCAATCGCGGCGAAATCTGGATCGGCGGCACCCCGGAAGCCCTGTTGCTGGACCCCACCGGCACCCCGATCACCCGCTTCACCCCCAGCCACCTGCCCCTGGGCATCGTCTCCAACGCCGAGCTCGACACGACGCTGGAAAAGTTCAGCTGGAACCCCGGCGAACAGCTACTGATGTTCTCCGACGGTCTGCTGGAAGCCGAAAACCCCGACGGTCAGCAATTCGGCAGCGAAGGCCTGCTCAAAGCCATCGCCGGCACTTCCGCCCAGCAACGCTTCGACATCATCCGTGACGAACTCACCCGCCACCTCGCCGGACAACTGGCTGCGGACGATGTGTCGCTGTTGCTGCTGGATTGCGCCTGACCCAAAGCTTCTGAAATGGAGCAATGTTTCAGTTTTCTCCCAAGAGCCAGAAGCACGCCATACCGCTACCCCGCCTGACATTATTGCCAAAGACGAATTCACAGCGGGGATTTTTCAATACCAAAGCAAACGGGCCAGAGCCTCCGCACTCGCCCATCATGCCAACTCCTGTCGCACCACGTCGCAGTTGCCGCGATGCTGCGCAAACTGCTGCTGTAGCCAGGCCCCCCAGGTGCGCCAGCTTCCCTTGCCGCGCCGGCGACCGATACGGCACATAGCGCCCCGCTGCCAGATACCGCTTCACCGTATTGCGCGCCACCCCCAATTCCCGCGCAATCCGCTTCGCTCCCCACCCCAAGCCCGCCAACGCCAACATCTGCCCTACCGCTTCCGGTTCCTGCATCCGGTCTCTCCTGCTTATTCGCAGGCCTGGATGCTGCTCTCTTGCTTCCTTCATGACTCCTCCTGGTTTCCGCACAGGGGGTCAATTTAAGGTGTCGTCTGACAGCGATCCCAGTAGAGCACCTTCATCTGGGTCGCCCGCCGGTTGATGAAGACGAAGAGCTGGCCGGACAGAGGGGCCTGTTTCAGGGCCTGGCAGGTCAGGGCATAGAGGCCGTCGTAGGATTTGCGCATGTCCACCGGGTGGCCATAGACCTGGACCCGGATGCGTCCTTCCGGGAAAAACATCAGCCGCGGACCAGCGACAGGACCAAGCCGCCACCCAGGTCGAGCCGGATTTCCAGGCGACCACCTGCCGGCGGCGGGGAACCCAGGGTGCCCAGATCAACGAAGGTTGGCGCCGGGACCTTGGCCTCGCCCTGGTCGCTGGTCGCTACGGCCATCGCCGAGCAAAGCGCGCCAGCGATACAAACTCGCCCGACTGATTCCTTCCTGGTTGCAGAAGGTCGTCACACTGACACCACTGGCCGCAAAACGCGACAGCACC
>JBEBBF010000058.1:0-5280 GCA_041158545.1 Pseudomonadota bacterium
CCACGATCAAGACGGAGTGGCAGAAGGTTCACGACCAGGTGCTCGCCGCCGGCGGCCTGCACATCATCGGGTCCGAGCGCCACGAATCCCGCCGCATCGACAACCAGCTGCGCGGTCGTGCCGGCCGTCAGGGCGACCCCGGCTCCTCCCGCTTCTACCTGTCGCTGGACGATCCGCTGCTGCGCATCTTCGCCGGTGAGCGGCTGCGGGCGATCATGGACCGGCTGAAGATGCCGGAAGGCGAGGCCATCGAGCATGTGATGGTCAGCCGCTCGCTGGAATCCGCACAGCGCAAGGTCGAAGGTCGCAACTTCGACATCCGCAAGCAGTTGCTCGAATACGACGACGTCGCCAACGACCAGCGCAAGGTGATCTACGCCCAGCGCAACGAGCTGCTGGAAAGCACCGACATCAGCGAAACCATCAGCGCGATGCGTCACGGCGTGATCGGCGAACTGTTCCGCGGCTTCGTGCCGGCCGAGTCGGTCGAAGAGCAGTGGGACATCCCCGGTCTGGAAAAGACCCTGCTGTCCGAACTGCAACTGCTGGTGCCGTTGCAATCCTGGTTTGCCGCCGAACCCAACCTGGGTGACGAGGAAATGCTCAAGCGCATCCTCGGCGTCGGCGACGACCTCTACAACGCCAAGGTTTCCCTGGTCGGCGCGGACATCTTCCGCCAGTTCGAACGCAACGTGATGCTGCAGAACCTGGACAGCCACTGGCGCGAGCACCTGGCGGCGCTGGACCACCTGCGTCAGGGCATCCACCTGCGCGGCTACGCCCAGAAGAACCCGAAGCAGGAATACAAGCGCGAAGCCTTCGAGCTGTTCGAAGCCCTGCTTGACGCCGTTCGCCGCGAAGTCACCCGCATCCTGATGAACGTGCAGATCCGCTCCGCCGAGGAAGTCGAGGAAACCGCACCGCACAGCGACGTGGAAAACGTGCAATACCAGCATGGCGAAGCCGAAGCCATCGCAGCCGAAGCCGCCGCTCCGGCTGCCGCCCAGGCCAAGGTCGGCCGCAACGACCCCTGCCCCTGCGGCAGCGGCAAGAAGTTCAAGCACTGCCACGGCAAGCTGGCGTAAAGCCGCCACGGCGTCGCCGGGCTTCCGGTGCCGCCGCCTTCCGCCCTGATGCTTGCCGGGCGGTCATCGCCCATCCCGTTTCATCCCCTAGCCCGCGCCGCGATCCGGCGGCGCCTTCATCCGGAGTCAGACCATGCCCGTCAATTACGCCACGCCTGCTGCCGTTGAACTCAAGCCCGTCGCCGGGGTGCGCCTGGGGGTTGCCGAAGCCGGCATCCGCAAACTCAACCGTCGTGACCTGACCCTGATCAGCCTGGATCCCGGCTGCAGCGTCGCCGGCGTATTCACGCAAAACCGCTTCTGCGCCGCGCCGGTCCAGCTGTGCCGCGACCACCTCGCCGCCGGTTTCGGCAAGCGGGCGCTGGTCATCAACACCGGCATCGCCAACGCCGGCACCGGCGAACCCGGTCGCCAGGCGGCCGCCGCGACCTGCGAGGCCGTCGCCCGGCTGCTCGGCCTGACGCCGCAGGACGTGCTGCCCTTCTCCACCGGCGTGATCCTGGAGCCGCTGCCGGTGGATCGACTGGTGGCCGGCCTGCCCGCCGCCCAGGCCGACCTCAAGGCCGACAACTGGCACGCCGCCGCCCACGGCATCATGACCACCGACACCGTGGCCAAGGCCGCATCCCGCCAGCTGCAAGTGGCGGGCAAGACTGTGAACATCACCGGCATCTCCAAGGGCGCCGGCATGATCAAGCCCAACATGGCGACGATGCTCGGCTTCCTCGCCACCGATGCCGGCATCGCCCAGCCGCTGCTGGAACAGCTGGTCAAGGACGCAGCGGACCAATCCTTCAACTGCATCACCGTGGATGGCGACACCTCCACCAACGACTCCTTCATCCTGATCGCCAGCGGCCAGTCCGGCGCCGCCTTCGCGACCGGGGAAGAAGCCGGCTGGCCGCAGCTGCGCGAAGCGATCATCGCCGTCGCCGTCGAGCTGGCCCAGGCCATCGTCCGCGACGGTGAAGGCGCCACCAAGTTCATCAGCATCAACGTCGAAGGTGGCGCCAGCCGCGAGGAATGCCGCAAGGTCGGCTACGCCATCGGCCACTCGCCGCTGGTCAAGACCGCCTTCTTCGCCTCCGACCCCAACCTGGGCCGTATCCTCGCCGCCATCGGCTACGCCGGCATCGCCGACCTCGATGTCGATGGCGTCCGGGTCTGGCTGGATGAGGTGCTGGTCGCCGAAAACGGTGGCCGCGCCGCCAGCTACCAGGAAGCCGACGGCGCCCGGGTCATGGCCCAGTCCGAGATCCGCGTCCGCGTCGCCCTTGGCCGCGGCGACGCCCGCGCCAGCGTCTACACCTGCGATTTCTCCTACGACTACGTGAAGATCAACGCGGATTACCGCAGCTGATCCCGCGCAGGCGTCCGGGAGCGGACGACCAGACAAAGACAAACCCGGCTGCGGCCGGGGTTGTCTTTGGAGGCGGCCGGAGCAGGTTGGTAAATGACAATGAGCTTGCCGTGGACGGCGTTCCCGCCGAGAATCCCGGCCTTGCCCGCCGTTTTCTCCCGTCATGTCCTCCCACGATTCCGCCTACAAATTCCTGTTCTCCCACCCGCAGGCGGTGGCCGACCTGCTGCGCGGCTTCGTCCGGGAAGACTGGGTGCAGCTGCTGGACTTTGCCTCGCTGGAAAAGGTCAGCGGCAGCTACGTCAGCGACGACCTGCGCGACCGGGAGGATGACCTGATCTGGCGCCTCCGCCTGCGCCAGCCGGGGCGGCGGGAAGAATGGCTTTACCTTTACCTGCTGCTCGAATTCCAGAGCAGCGTGGTGCCGCAGATGGCGCTGCGGATCATGACCTACCTGGGGCTGCTGTATCAGGACCTGATCCGGGCCGAAGCCTGCCGCCCGGACCGCCTGCCCCCGGTATTTCCACTGGTGCTCTACAACGGCCGTCCGGCCTGGACCGCGGCGCAGGACGTGGCCGAGCTGATCGAGCCGGGGCCGGCCGGACTGGCCCGCTATCGCCCGCAGCTCCGCTATGCGCTGATCGACGAAGGCCGGCTTCCCGCCGCCGAACTGGCGCGTACCGACCGGGAACAGGCCGACAACAGCGTCGCCAGCCTGTTCCAGATCGAACGCAGCGCCAGCCCCCGCGACGTCGCGCAGGCGGTGGCGCGGCTGACGCAAAAACTGCAAGGCCCGGAGTATGATTCGCTGCGCCGGGCCTTTACCGTCTGGATCAACCGCCTGATCCTCCGCCGCTTTACCCCCGACCCCCTGCCCGACCTGCAAGACCTGCCCGAGGTGAACACGATGATTGCCGAACAGATCGACGACTGGACCCAACAACTGCTGCGCCAGGGCATGGCACAAGGTGTTGAACGCGGTCGCCACAGCGGTCTGGCGCTGACCTTGCAGCGGCAACTGACCCGGCGTTTCGGGGCTTTGCCGGCGGACATCACCGCCCGGATCGCCGCGGCCGACGAAAGCCAGCTGCAGAACTGGCTGGATCAGGTGCTGGATGCGCCGACGCTGGCGGCGGTGTTTACGCCGGCTTGAAGCGCCAAAGGCCTGACGCCCCGGTGGCTCAGGCTGCAGCCACGGCCCAGACGCCGCAAACGAGCATCCCTTGCCACAGCGTGCTGCGGCCGTGGAAACGCCAGGACTGGCCCGGCCAATCCCGAGCCAGCACCCGAAACGCCAGGTCGCCGTCCGGGTTTTCTTCCAGACTCACATCATCAAAGCCCAGCCAGTGGCCGGTCAGCGGGTACTGGCATTTGTAGAAGGCTTCCTTGGCGCTGAAGCACAGCGCGGCGAAGCGGGATCGGGCTGCGGCCGGGCGTTGCTGAAGGACAACCCGCTCGTCGGGCGTCATCAGCATTTCCCAGAGTTCCGGCCGCACCCGCGCCGGATCTTCCAGATCGACGCCCAAACCGAGCAGCCCGCCCCGGCGTGCCGCAACCGCCAGCGCCCGGCCACTGCCGTGGCTCAGGCTGCCGATGCAATCCGGCGGCCACTGCGGACTACGGTCCGCCGCCGGTAGCAAGGGGAAATCCCTGATCCCCAGTTCCGCGAGCACGTGCCGGGCGCACAGGCGACCGGCGCTGAATTCCTGACGGCGGCATCGCACCGCCTGCGGCCCGAGACAGGCCGCCTCGGCGGGGTCGAGGTCCGCCGGATCGCAGCGGCAGGTATCCGCCCAGGCCGCCCGCACGCCAGCGGGAAACAGCGCCGCCAACCAGGGCGCCGCCTCGACACCCCCGGCGTTCATGAACCCGGCTGCGGCCACACCTTGACCTCCACCTCCGGATGGCTGTGGTCCCCCGGCTGCAGCAAGGGACTAGGGCTGGCCTGCAGGGTCTGGCGGAAAAACGCCAGCGTGTAGGCCTGCACCAGCCGCCCGGCGCGCTGCCCGCTGAGTCCACCGCCGCTCAGGCCGTACCGCCGCAGCGGATTGCGCCAGGCGCTGTCGCTCAGGTGTTCGTGGCGGCTGCCCTGGATGCTCATGTAGATGCCCCCCAGCCGCTTCAGGTTGGCCTGGGTCCGGCTGTAATCCATGCTGGTCAACTGGGCGGTGTAGCGCCAGCTCGGGTCGGCGGAGAGCAAATCCTCCGCGGTGGGCAGGGGACTGCCATCGCTCATCATCAGGTAGGCGCAGGGCACGCCGGCCTCGGCCACCTCGCCGAACAACCAGCCATCCAGATTCAGCGCCGCCGCAAAGCGCGGATCGCTGCGACAAGTCTGCGCCGCGACAGCACCGCCGAAGGAATGCCCGAACACCCCGACCTTCTGCAGGTCCAGCCGGCCGCTGAAACGCCCGCCCGCCTCAGCCCGGTTCAGCCGCTGCAGCGCATCCAGCACCGCCGTCGCATCCCGCGCCCCCTGCTTGACCCGGACCGCGCCCAGCTCCAGCGTCCGGCTGTAGGCCGCTTCCGAAGAAAAATCCAGCGGCTGCGCCTGCTCCGCCAGTTGCGCCTGAAACTCCGCATCGCTCTGGGTCGGCAAACGCCGGGGATAGGTCAGCGTCGCCACGACAAAACCCTGGCTGACCAACTCGGCCACCAGCACCCGGTTATCCAGCGCCTTCGCCCCCCAGCCGGGGAAATACAGCAACACCGGCAAGGGCCGCGCCACCGCCGCCAGCGGCGCCTCCGGCACCTGGCGCGAAGCATCCAGGCTGAACAGCTCGTTTTTCCAGTCGAAACTGATCCTGGCGGGATACCACAACCGCAACTGCGGCT
>JBEBBF010000059.1:0-5500 GCA_041158545.1 Pseudomonadota bacterium
TCGGTATTCGCCCGATCTTCCAGTTCGTAAATCCCCCCGATCACCACCGTGCCGCCGTTTTCGACCACGACCTGGGTCTTGATCTGCCGGGTTTCGATGGCCACACCGGCCGTGGTTGCGACCGTCGTACTGGCCGCATCTTTCTTGACCAGCAGGTCCAGCAGCACGGTGCCTTCCGGCGTGATTTGCGGCGTCACTTCCAGGGACAACACCGCTTCGAAGAAGGTGGTCTGTGTCCCGGTGGTGCTGACGGTCTGATACGGAATCGAGGTCCCTTGCTTGATCGTCGCCTTGTTCTTGTCCGCGGTGACCACCCGCGGGCTGGAAACGATCTTGCCGCGGCCGTCGGTTTCCAGCGCGGCCAGTTCGACATCGAGGAAAGCAGTACGGGAGCGGTTGAACAGCGTGAAGGACAGCACACCGCCCGAATCCGTAAACGAAGGCAGGTTAACGCCGGTGGATTTGTAGCCCGAACCGCCACCGGAGCTTGATGTATCAAAAGAGATGCGCCCGGAGCTGTTATTCACCAAGCCGCGGCCCTGGGTGCCGGAGGAGTCCCGGAATCCCAGGCGCGCCCCCAGATTCTTGCTGAAGGTGTCGTCGGCCTGGACCAGCCGGGCTTCGATCATAACCTGGCGCAAAGGCACATCGATCACCTTGATCAGCTTGCGCAGCTCTTCAATGCGGCTCGGCGTGTCATTCACGAACAGGGTATTGGTGCGGTTGTCCGCCGTGACGCTACCCCGCTTGGAAAGAAAGCTCGTCCCGCTCGACGCCCCTGCCGTTCCAGTTGCGCCGGAACCGGGGGCACCAGCGCTGCCGGCACTACTCGCCCCCTGCCCAGCGTTGGTTTGGCCCCGAATCAGGGTCATCATGTCCAGCGCCTTTTGGTAATTCAGCCGGAAGGTCTCGGTAATCAGCGGCTCAACGTCGGAAATTTGCTGCCGGGATTCAAACTCCAGCTTTTCCCGGGTCGCGATTTCGTCCCGCGGCGCAATCAGGATCACGTTGCCGTTCTTGCGCATGTCGAGACCCTTTTGCTGGAAGATGATGTCGATCACCTGATCGGCCGGCACATCCTTCAGCACCAGCGTGGTGCTGCCGCTCACCGTTTCGCTGATCACCGCATTCAGCCCCAGTTCTTCCGCCATCAGGCGCAACAGGGCGCGCACATCGCCATTCTGGTAATTGATGCTGACCCGCGGCCCCTGGTAACCGATCTTGGAGCTCTGTACCAGGCGGTTCGGGTCTTCGGCCATCCGCTTGACCTCGACGATGAACTGGTTATCGGTCTGGTAAGCGTTGTGCTCCCACAGGCCGTTCGGCGTGATGGTCATCCGGATGTTGCCGCCCTGCTGGGCCGTGACGAAATGGCTGACCGGTGTCGCGAAATCCAGCACATCCAGCTTGCGGCGGAATTTCTCCGGCAGGTTGGTATTGAGGAAATCCACCACCAGATTGGTGCCGACCTGGCGAATATCCACGCCGACACCGCTGTCGCTCAAATCCACAACGATGCGGCCTTCCCCATCCTTGCCACGCCGGAAGTTGATATCGCTGATCGCATGCGCCGTGGCCGGGCCGCTCGCCTCCTTGAAGCGAGTCGCAGCCGCCGTATTCGCTGAACCGCCGACCGGCGCCAGCGGCGACAGGACCACATACAACACGCGACCTTCCTGCCGGGTTGAGTAGTTCAGGCTTTTGCTCAGGTTCAATACCAACCGGGTCCGCTCACCGGCCTGGACGATGTTGGCACTGGTCAACTCTCCGACGTTGAACACCTTGCTGGTCTGACCGAGCGCATTGCCGGTCCCGGCGAAGTCCAGCGCAATCCGCGCCGGTGTGGCGATGCTGAACCCCGCGGGCGGCGCCGCCAGTTCCTTGCGGAACTCCAGCTTCACCAGCAGATCGGTGCCCTGCTGCATCACCTGCATCGCTTCGAGCATGTTGCCTTCGGAACGCTCCGCCGGCTTGTCCTGCGCTCTGAGCGGAACCGCCGCCAACAGCAAGCACAGCGCGACCAGGCGCCAAAATCCTGTCCAAACCTTCATTTACCTTGCTCCTTACTCTGCATTGCCAGAGTAGTGGTCCGTTCGATCCAGTCGCCTTCGCTATCCTGGATCAACTCCTTCAGGGCGACTTCCCGCTCGGAAATCTGGGTCACCCGGCCGAAATCCATGCCCATGAATTCGCCAACCCGCACCTGCTTCACATGCTGATCCACCTGAACCACCGCCAGCGGTTTGCGATTGATGTTCAGGAAGCCGATCATCTTGATCGATTCCAGCGGGTACTTCTCCAGCATGCTGTTGCGCAATTCCCGCGCTTCGAAGTCGGGCTGCAGCCCGCCCTTGCCGGAGCCATGGCGCAGCTTGCCTTCCGGCTCGATCTTGCTGGCCCGGAACGGATCCACCGCGGCCTCAACCTCGTAGGGCACCGCCTCGTAAGGCTTGACGGCGGGCAACGGTGGAATCTTGCCCCGCATGTCCTTGGAGACATCCTGCATCCACGCCCGGAGCTCATCGTGGTCATCACTGCCACACCCCGCCAGCAACAGTGCCAGCAACATGACCGGGAGGAACCTCATTTCTTGCCTCCGGCCGGCTTCTTCTGTTTCGCCACTTCCTGCTCGTCGAGATAGCGGAAGGTCTTGGTCACCGCATCCAGCGCCAGACCATTCTGATTCGGCGACAACGCGACATTGTTCAGCGTGACGATCCGTGGCAGCTTGGCGATGTCCGCGGCGAAAGCGCCGATGTCGTGATAGTTGCCGGTGATCCGGACGACAATCGGCAGCTCGGCATAGAACTCCTTGACCGATTCCGCCCCCGGCCGGAAGAGTTCGAACTGCAAACCACGCCCCAGGCCAGCCTGGTTGATTTCCACCAGCAGGGCTTCGATTTCGGACTTGTTCGGCAACTGTTTCAGCAGCGCACCAAAGGAACGGTCGATCTCCTCCAGTTGCTGCGAGTAGAGATCCTTGTTCACCGCCTGCTTCTTCTTGTCCACGTATTCCTGCTTCAGGCGGACCTCGTCGTTTTCCCTGGCGGTCAGGGTATCCAGCTGATCGCTCCACAAGAACCACCAGCCCGCCGCCAGCAACACGGAAAACAGGGCCAAGAACAGCGCCAGTCGCGGCAGCAGCGGCCAGACCGACGGGTCATTGGGATTGAGGTTGCGGAACTCGTCGGCCAGCGCGTTGAAATCGACTTTCGGCAGGGACGGCGCCTTCATCGCCATGTTCAGCTTCATTTGCCCTCCTTGGCCGTAGCATCCGGCTTGATCCGGGTCAGCGTCACATCCAGGGCAAATTCGTAAAGGCGCCGCTTATCCACGATGACCGACTTGGTTTCGAGCAGATTCGGCGCCTCCAGCCACGGCGATTCCTCAAGATTGCGCATCAGGTTGGAGACCCGCGCATTCGACTGGGCGTAGCCGGTCAGGGAAACCTTGGTGCCGTCCTGCTTCAGGGAACGGAGATAGACCCCCGACGGCACCTGGGTCACCAGCTCGCTCAACAAGCGGACGGTCTCGCCCCGATCCTGCTGCAAGGATTCGATCACCTGCTTGCGGGACAGCAGCGCCTGAGTCTGCTCCTTCAATCGCTTGATTTCGGCGATGTCCTTGTCCAGCTTGGTGATTTCCCCCTGCAGGAAGGCATTCTTCGCTTCCTGGCTGCTGATGTAGCCGGAAATCACCGACGACACGACAAACACGATCAGGCCGGCCAGCAGCGTCACCGCCCCAAGCAGCACATAAAACTGTTGCCGACGGGCCTTACGCGCTTCTTCGCGGTAAGGCAGCAGGTTGATGCGGATCATGAAGGGTCAAACCTCCGCAACGCCAGGCCGCAGGCCACCAGCAAGGACGAGGAATCCGCCAGCAGCTGCTTGGCGCGCACCCGGTCCGACAGCACCATGCTGGCGAAGGGGTTGGCCACCACGGTCTTGACCTGGGTCCGGGTCGCGACGATGTCGTCGATGCCGGCCAGCACCGCGCACCCCCCGGCGAGGATGATGAAATCCACCTGGTTGTATTGGGTCGAGGTAAAGAAAAACTGCAGCGCCCGCGAGACTTCCAGCGCCAGACTTTCCATGAAAGGGATCAGCAATTCGCTTTCGTAGCCTTCGCCAACCTTGCCGCTGCGTTTTGCCGTCTCCGCTTCTTCAAAGCTCATGCCGTAGCTGCGGACAATTTCCTGGGTCAGCTGATTGCCGCCGAAAGCCTGCTCCCGGGCATAAACCTGCTGACCATTGCGCAGCACCGTCAGATTCATCACGTTGGCGCCGACATCGATCATCGCCACGACCAGATTGACCCCGCCATCGGGCAACTGCCGCTCGATCAACTCAAAGGCCGACAGCGCCGCCAGGGACTCGACATCCATCACCACGGCCTTGAGGCCTGCGGTTTCCGCCACCGCAACCCGGTCCTCGACCCGTTCCTTTTTCGAGGCGGCGATCAGGACTTCGACTTCCTCCGGCGCATTGGCCGCCGGGCCGATGACCTGATAGTCGAGATTCACTTCCTCGATCGAAAAGGGGATGTACTGGTTGGCCTCGGATTCGACCTGCAATTCCAGCTCGTCTTCCCGCAGTCCGGCGGGGACGATGATGCGCTTGGTGATCACCGCCGACGCCGGCAGCGCCATGGCCACATTGCGGGTCGGGGTCTGCAAACGCTTCCAGGCCCGGCGCACACTTTCGCTGACCGCTTCGAGGTTCACGATGTTGCCGTCGGACACCGAATCCTTGGGCAACAGCTCAATCGCGTAGCGCTCGACCCGATAGCCTTCCTTGCCGTTTTCGGCCAGCTCGACCATTTTTACCGCAGACGAACTGATATCCAGCCCGATCAGCGCCTTGCTCTTCGCCCCGAAAATGGACAGATCGAATTGCACCCGACCCCCAAAAATCTTTACAAAATCTGTAGTTAGAACAAAAACCCTATAGTTCACGTTAGATGCTAGCAACAAGCCCCTTGTGTGTAAAGCCATTTTTGGCTAGCAAGAGGCGGCGCGTATAATCGCCGATCCCTTTGCTGACCCGTAGGAAAACCTTGTCTTCCCTGCCGCTTGCAGCACGCATCGTGCTATACCCCCTGATCGTTTTGAGTGGCCTGCTCGCCATTGGCATCGCCATCGGATTGATCGTGGTTGTCCTCGCCTACCCCAATCTGCCGGCACTGGAAGTGCTCACCGATTACCGGCCGAAGATGCCGCTGCGCATCTACAGCGCTGACGGCGCGCTGATCGGCGAGTTCGGCGAGGAGCGCCGGGCGGTGATCCATATCCAGGATGTGCCGGAAGTCATGAAGCAGGCCATCCTCTCCGCCGAAGACGACCGTTTCTACCAGCACAGCGGGATCGACCTGATCGGCGTCACCCGCGCCGCGGTGAATAACCTCGCCGGCGGCAAGAAGCAGGGGGCCTCCACCATCACCCAGCAGGTCGCCCGCAATTTCTTCCTCAGCAGCGAGCGCACCTACACCCGCAAGTTCT
>JBEBBF010000060.1:0-7306 GCA_041158545.1 Pseudomonadota bacterium
GCGAACGGATCACCGAAGAACTGCTGCCCCGCGCCTTCAACCGCCAGCGCCGCACCTATGTCTGGATCGACCCGGTGAACCACTGGCTGGCCATCGACGCCGCCGCCCAGGGCAAGGCCGACGAGGTGATCGAGCAACTGCGGCGGACGCTGGAAGTCTTCCCGCTGAAGGCGCTGGTGACCGAGCTGTCGCCGGTTTCGGCGATGACCGGCTGGCTGGCCGGACCGGAAGCCCCGGCCGGTTTCAGCCTGGATCAGGATCTGGAGCTGCGGGCGCCCGACGAAGGCAAGGCCACGGTGCGTTATGTCCGGCACGCGCTGGAAGGCAAGGAAATCCAGGACCACATCGCCAACGGCAAGCAGGCAACCCGGCTGGGCATGACCTGGAATGACCGGATTTCCTTCGTGCTGACCGAGCCGTTCCAGGTCAAGCGTCTGGCTTTCCTCGACATCCTGAAGGAGGAAAGCGACGGCCAGGCGGAAAGCGAGGAAGAGCGTTTCGCGCTGGATTACACCTTGATGACCGGGGAGCTGGCGCGGCTGTTGCCCGATCTGGTCGCGGCGCTGGGCGGGGAGCGGGTGGCCTGAGTCGGGGCGACACCGCAGGAAATTTGCAAACGGCCGGGCGGAATGTCCGGCCGTTGGGGTTTACTGGCTGGCCGGGGCTTCGCGACGTTCGTCGGGCCGCCGTTGCCGGCGCCGGTCCAGCCACCAGGCGTACACCGGCAGCAACAGCGCCGAGCCGGGCAGCAGCAGGAACAGCAGGTAAGGCGACAGCCGGGTCAGCCGGCGCAGATGTTGCAGCAGCGCTTCCCGTTCCGCCGGGGTCCAGTTGCTGCCATTCCGGGGCTTCATCAGCAGCGGCATCAGGCCGCGCAGGGAAAGCAACTCAGCCAGCACACGCCGGGCTTCCTCCCGCTGGCTGGTGAACAATTGCTGCCACCATTTCGGGATGGTCAGGCCGGACAAATCGGGCAGGGTCAAATCAGGCAGTCAGGGCGTCGAGGCGTTGTTTCAGGGCTTGCCAGCCGCGCCACAGCGCAAAGCTGCGACGTCCCCAGCGCCAGGCCCGGCGCGGCCGCAGCAGCGCCAGTACCAGTGCCGCGGCGCCGACCTGCAGGCTATGGGCGCGCAGCCACTGCGCCCCTTTCACCGCCTGATCGGCGACCGCCAGCCCGTTTTCCACCGGGCGCAGCAGCGGGCCGAGTTGCTGGCGCTGCATTGCAATCTGCGCCTGCAGCGCGCCACGGCGGACGGCGAGGTCAATCGGGCTGGTCATGTTGCTCAAGTTTCTGCCGCAGCAGCGCGACATCCTGATCCAGTTCCGCCAGGCTGGCGGCGAACAGGCGGCTGGGTTGCCGGAACAGCGCCAGCGCCCGGGTGAGCAGCAACAGGCCAACGCTCAGGAACAGGCCGGTGAACAGCCCGAACACCAGGAGTTTCTGTTCCCAGAACGCGATGGCAAGGAAGATCACCGCGAAGATCAGGCTGAAGCCGAGCAGCACGAAAGCGGCAGCGGCGAGGCCGATGCCGCCCAGCAGCCGGTTTTTTTCTTCCTGGGCTTCCACACCCAGCAGTTCCAGCCGGGTGCGGGCGATGGTCAGCAGCGTGGTGACCAGACGCAGCAGGGCGGCAAAGAGTCCCTCGCCGCCGGGTGTTGCACTCATTGCGGGGGTCAGCGACGGCCGATCAGCACGCCCAGGGCCAGGCCCACCAGCGCGGCAACGCCGACGGCCTTCCAGGGTTCGTCATGCACGAAATCGTCGGTGGCGCGGGCACAGGCCTTGGTGCGATCCACGATGGCGGCTTCTGCATCGGCCAGGCGTTCCTTGGCATCGCGCAGGCGGGCTTCGATGCGTTCGCGGACTTCCGCCATCTTTTCACCGGCAGCGCCGGCGGTGCTGCGCAGGATGTCTTCGGCGTCGGAGATGACGACCTTCATGTCGGAAACCAGCTTTTCCTTGGATGCAGTGCTCAGTTCTTGTGTCATGGTGGCCCTCTTGGGGTTCAGAAAATGCGGGAAAGACAGGTTAGCGGTTCCCGCAGCCGAAAGCAATCGCGTTGCATGACAACGGGGAAAAAGCCCGGTTTTCTCCGGGAAAACGCGAAAAACTGCGCATTTCCGGGCAAAGCAGGCGGTCGGCAGCGTGAAAACCGGGATTTTGGCAGCGGCCGGCGCGGGCGGGGCCAGCCGAAAGTGGTCGCTCTGCTGCGGCCTTATTCCCAGCGGACGGTGCTGGAAAAGAGGTAGCCGGCGCCGTACACCGTCTTGATCAGCCGCGGGCTGTTCGGGTCGCCTTCGATCTTGCGACGCAGCCGGGAGATGCGGACGTCGATGGCCCGGTCGTAGGGGGAATTGTCCCGTTCGCCCAGCAATTGTTCCCGTTGCAGGATGCGGTTGGGGTTGTTGAGGAAAATCATCAGCATGTGGGCTTCGGCGGCGCTGATGGCGGTTTCCTGGCCGTCCGGGGCGATCAGCGTGAAATTGCCAGGATCGAAGGTCCAGCCGGAGAAATGCGCATGCCGGCGATCCACTGTGGCGCCGGCCGGCCGCATCTCGCAGCGGCGCAGGATGCTGCGGACCCGCGCCACCAGCTCCCGCGGCTCGAAGGGTTTGACGATGTAGTCGTCGGCGCCGATTTCCAGGCCCATCACCCGGTCGCTGAGGTAGCCGCGGCCGGTCAGGATCAGCACGCCGCAATCGTGCTTTTCGCGGAGTTCCCGCACCAGATCCATGCCATCCATGTCCGGCAGCCCGAGGTCGACGATGCAGAGGTCCGGCTCCTCGTTGCGCAACTGGCGCAGCAGGTCGCCGCCGGTGCGGAAGATTTCGGCGTGGAACTTGAAATCGACCAGCACGTTGCGGATCAGCCTGGCGACCTCCGCCTCGTCTTCGACGATGAAGATGCGCTTGCCGGCATCGGAGTGAATGGCCGGCGTTTCCGGGGCAGTGGGCGTCATTGCAGCACCTTGTCGAGGACCGCGGCCAGTTCGGCCTGGTTGAAGGGTTTGTTGAGCAGGGGGTAATGCGGCGCATCCGCCGGTTCCGTGCGGGCCTGGTCAGTGTAGCCGCTCATCAGCGCGATCCGCATCTGCGGCCGGCAGGCGTGGGCAAAGCGTGCCAGGGCCTTGCCATCGACCAGACCGGGCATCACCACATCGCTGAGCAGCAGGCCGATGTCGGGGACGTTCTCGATCATCACCACCGCTTCCTCGCCGTTTTCCGCTTCCAGCACCGGGTAGCCCAGGCCGGTCAGTTGCAGGCGGACCACCCGCCGGACATCGACATCGTCTTCCACCAGCAGAACCAGCGGCTTGATCCGCCCGCCGGCGCGGCCGCTGAAATTGAGGCGGCCGGAAGGGACTTCGCTGGCTTCGGTGCGCGGCAGGAACAGGCTGAAGGTGCTGCCGCGTCCGACCTGGCTCTGCAGCCGGATGTTGCCGCCGGACTGCTTGAGGAAGCCATAGACCATGGACAGCCCCAGGCCGCTGCCGGAGCCGAAACGCTTGGTCGTGAAAAAAGGTTCGAATACCCGCGCCTGGGTCGCCGGGTCCATGCCGTGGCCGCTGTCGGTGACGTCGATCTGGACATAGTCGCCGGGCGCCAGCAGCAAGGCTTCCGCCATTTCGCCGCTGACCTGCAACTGCTGGCAATGGATGTGCAACCGGCCGCCTTCCGGCATCGCGTCGCGGGCGTTCAGCGCCAGATTGAGCAGCGCACTTTCCAGCTGGTGGGAGTCGGCCATCGCGTACAGCGGCGATTCCGGCGGCTGGTGTTCGATGGCGATGGTTTCCGGCAACGAGCGCCGCATCAGCTTCATCATCCCCTGGATCAGCGCGCCCACCGCCACCGGCCGCGGCTCCAGCGGTTGCTGCCGGGAAAAGCTCAGCAGCCGCTTGATCAGATCGACGCCCCGCTCGGCGGCGTGCAGCGCCGGGTCGAGGTATTCGCACACCTCCGGATCGTGGCCGGAGCGTTCGCGCAGCGCCGCCAGATTGCCGATCACCACGGTCAGCATGTTGTTGAAATCGTGGGCCAGGCCGCCGGTCAGTTGCCCGACCGCCTCCATCTTCTGCGCCTGCACCAGCGCCGCCTGGGTCCGCTTTTGCTCGGTGATGTCGAAGGAAAGCACGAAGCAGCCCAGGGTGTCGCCGTCCGGGCCGCGCTCCGGCACCAGGGTGCTGCGGGCGAAGATCAGGCTGCCGTCTTCCTTCTCCATCGAGTATTCGTAGGTCACCTGCTCGCCGGCCAGCGCCCGATCCACATAATCCCGGACCGCGGCGTAGAACTTGTCCCCCAGCGCCTCGACGATGGGGCGGTTGGCCATTTCGTCGTAGCCGCGGCCGAACCAGGCGGAATAGCCCTTGTTGGTGTAGCGGTAGATGCGATCCTTGTCGAAGTAGGCGATTAGCGCCGGAATCGTGTCGGTGATCAGCCGCAACCGCTCCTCGCTCTGGCGCAGCGCCGCGGTGATCCGCGAATTTTCCCGGTTGGCGCGCAGCAGGTTGGCGTTGGCGTTCTCCAGCTGCGCAGTGCGGCGGCGCACGCGTTCTTCCAGCTGGATGTTCTGGTGGTGGATCAGGTTCTCGATGTAGCGCTGCTCGGTGATGTCCGAATACAGCGCGACAAAGCCTTTGTGCGGCAGCGGCTCGCCGTGTATCGCCAGGATGCGGCCGTCCGGGCGCGCCCGCTCGGTCTGGTGCGGCTTGAAGGCGCGGGCCGACGCGACCCGTTCCGCCACCTGGGCCTCCACATCCCCCGGCCCGTATTCACCCCGCTCGGCGTTGAAGCGGATGAAGTGCTCGAAGGGGGCGCCGATGTACGCCAGCTCGGCCGGAAATCCCAGCAAGTTGAGGAAAGTCCGGTTCCAGGCCACCAGCTTCAGGTCGGCGTCGAAAACCGTCACGCCCTGGTCGATCAGGTCCAGCCCGGCATTGAGCATGTCCAGGCGCTGGGCCAGCGCGGTCGCCGTAGCCTGCATCGTCGCGATCAGCGCGCAGCCAGCGCGCTCAGCGCCAGTTCGACCCAGTAGCTGACGCCCAGCGCCAGCGCCTCGTCGTTGAAATCGTAATGCGGGTTGTGCAGCGTGCAGCCGCCGGTGCCGGGGCCATTGCCCAGCCAGACATAGCAACCGGGCTTTTCCTTCAGCATGTAGGCGAAATCCTCGGCGCCCATCGACGGCAGCACGTCGCTCAGCACATTGCCGGTGCCAAAGATCCGGCCGGCGACCTGCTGGCAAAACGCAGCCTCGATGGCGCTATTCACCGTGGGCGGGTAACGATGGTCGAAGCAGACGCTGGCCTGGGCGCCGAAGCTGCTGGCGCAGCCGTTGCACAGCCGCTCGATGGCCCGCTCCACCATCTCCTGCACCTCCGGCTTGAAGCTGCGGATCGTGCCGCGCAGCACCACTTCCTCCGGGATGATGTTCCAGGCCTCGCCGGCGTGAATCTGGGTCACGCTGACCACCGCCGACTCGCAGGGATGCAGGTTGCGGCTGACCACGGTCTGCAGCGACTGCACCAGCTGGCTGGCAGCGACGATGGCATCGACGCCCTGATGCGGCATCGCCGCGTGGCAGCCATGGCCGCGAACCAGAATCTCGAAGCCGCAGGTGCCAGCCATCACCGGGCCGGGCATCGCCGCCATCTGGCCGACCGGAATCCCCGGCCAGTTGTGCAGCCCGAACACCGACTCAACTGGGAAACGCTCGAACAGCCCGTCCTCGATCATCACCGCGGCGCCGCCCTCCGACTCCTCGGCCGGCTGGAAGATGAACACCACGGTGCCGTCAAAATCCGGGTGCGCTGCCAGGTAGCGGGCGGCGCCCAGCAGCATCGCCGTGTGGCCGTCGTGGCCGCAGGCGTGCATCTTCCCGGTGTGGCGGGAGCGGTGGGGAAATTCGTTCAGCTCCGCCAGCGGCAGCGCGTCCATGTCGGCGCGCAGGCCGATCATCCGCGGCGAAGTCCCCGCCCGCAGCACGCCGACCACCCCGGTGCGGGCGATGCCGCGCACCACCTCGATGCCGTAGCGCGCCAGTTCCGCCGCCACCAGGTCGGCCGTGCGCTGCTCGTTGAACGCCAGTTCCGGATGGGCGTGGATGTCGCGGCGCAGGGCGGTCAGCTCGGCGAGAAAAGGCAGGTCAAGTCGTTTCATCGTCAGGGTCCGGGGGGAGGGGGAAATCAATTATGCCGCGGCTTGCTGCGGGGCGCGCAGTTCATTATTCTCCGCGGCCATGGACCTTATCCTGATCAGCGGCCTCTCCGGCTCCGGCAAATCGGTGGCGCTGCACCAGCTCGAAGACAGCGGCTACTACTGCGTGGACAACCTGCCGGTAGCGATGCTGCACGTGCTGACCAGCATGCTGCGCAACGGCGGCTTCTCCAAGGTGGCCGTCGCCATCGACGCCCGCTCCGGCAACGGCATCGAGCGGCTGCCGGACAAGATTCGCCTGCTGCGCGAAGAGCACTATCAGGTCACCTTCCTGTACCTCGACGCCCGCGACGAAACCCTTTTGAAGCGCTACTCGGAAACCCGGCGCCGCCACCCGCTGGCCCAGGACGACGTCGCGCTGAGCGAAGCGATCCACGCCGAACGGCAACGCCTGGAAGGCATCGCCAACCTCGGCCACCGGATCGACACCAGCGACTTCAAGGCCAACGCGCTGCGGGAATGGGTGCGCCAGTTCATGAGCCAGGAGCCGGGCCACGGCCTGACGCTGATGTTCGAATCCTTCGGCTTCAAGCACGGCCTGCCGCTGGACGCCGACCTGGTCTTCGACGCCCGCTGCCTGCCCAACCCCCACTACGACCCGGATTTGCGGCCGCTGACCGGCCGGGACGCCCCGGTCTGCGCCTTCCTCGAAAGCCAGCCGGAAGTCCTGCAGATGTGCGAGGACATCCGCCGCTTCGTCGCCACCTGGCTGCCCGCCTACATCCGCGACAACCGCGCCTACCTCACCGTCGCCATCGGCTGCACCGGCGGCCAGCACCGCTCGGTCTTCATCAGCGAATGGCTATGTCGCCAGTTCCAGGGCCAGGCCCGGGTGCTGGTCCGGCACCGGGCGCTGGCCGGCCAGGAACCGCCGCCCGCCTGACGGGCCGGTGACTTTTGTCTTTCCCCGCGATGCAGCTTGAGAAATGGCTTGTTTCTGATCCGAAGATTTGGATGGGGCGGTGCGTGGAACGGACCTCAGGGGGCGTTCAACGGCCTGCTAGCCGGTCAGTGTCATTAGAGCGTCCGAGTACCATACACAATTGAGTCCCAAGGCTTCATCAAGGATGAGATCGCGAGTCCCGACATCAAGTCT
>JBEBBF010000061.1:0-9055 GCA_041158545.1 Pseudomonadota bacterium
CCGTGATGGCCGTGATCGTAAATCATGTTCTGGCCATACGCCGAATCAGGCCAGACGTCGGCCGCCAGGAATTCGTGCTGCGGCTCGTCCGGCCATGTTTCGTGGTTTTCGGCATGGCCGAGATGCAGGCCCTGGACTTCCTGCAAAAACACGATGTCCGGATTGAGGTCGCGCAGGCGCTCGCGCAACTCATGCACCATCATCCGCCGGTTGAACTGGGAAAAGCCCTTGTGGATGTTGTAGGTGGCGATGTGCAGCGCGAGTGGGTCGGGCATGGGTTCCCCGCAGCGGCGGTTCAGGTCGGGCGGCAGACCGGGCAGGCCGGGTCCTTGTGGAAGCGGATGCTGCGCCAGGTCATGTCGCGGGCGTCGAGCAACTGCAGGCGGCCGACGAGGGGCTCGCCGATGCTGGCCATCAGCTTCAAGGCTTCTGCCGCCTGCATGCTGCCGACGATGCCGGTGAGCGGCGCAAAGACGCCGGTGACGGCACAGCGGGTTTCTTCCACTTCCTCGCCTTCGGGAAACAGGCAGTGGTAGCAGGGGGCATCGTCGCGGCGCAGGTCATAGACGCTGATCTGGCCGGAAAAACGGATTGCGGCGCCGGAGACCAGGGGCTTTTTCAGGCGGACACAGGCCCGGTTGAGTGCGTGGCGGGTGGCGAAGTTGTCGCAGCAGTCGAGCACCACGTCGGCTTCGGCGACGATGGCGTCGAGCCGTTCGCCGCTCAGGCGCTCGACCAGCGGCCGGACCCGGACGTCCGGGTTGATCGCCGCCAGTGCCGTTTGACCGGATTCGGCCTTGGGCTGGCCGATCCGGGCTTCGCAGTGGAGGATCTGTCGCTGCAGATTGCTGAAATCCACGCTGTCGTTGTCGGCCAGCGTCAGGGTGCCGACGCCGGCAGCGGCAAGGTAAAGGGCGGCTGGGGAGCCCAGGCCGCCCGCGCCGACGATCAGGGCGTGGCTGTTCAGGATCTTCTCCTGGCCTTCGATGCCCAGTTCGTCGAGGAGGATGTGGCGGCTGAAACGGAGGAGTTGCCGGTCGTTCAAGGTGGGGCGGGGCTTACTTGTATTCGCGCCATTCCGGCGGCGTGTCGTCATGGTCGCCGTGCAGGTGCTGGTCCCAGGCGCGGACGTAGGCTTCCGGGGCTTTCTTCAGCAGCCGTTCCGGGGCCTGCAGGTTGTGCATCTGGGTTTCCTCGACGTAGTAGAACAGTGCACGGCTGAGCTTGCTCATCAGCGTGTTGTCGAGGTGGAAACCCTTGTCGATCAACAGGGTTTCCAGTTCTTCGAGGCTGTACTGGTGCAGGTCGTAGCTGACGATCAGGTTGCGTTCGTCCGGAGAGGACTGGACGACCAGTTGCGGCAGCTTGCGCAGGATGTCGAGGGCTTCGGGAATCTGGCCGGGAGGAAACTTGGTGAACAGGATTTCACGGCGTTTCTGGAATTCGGCGGCGTTCAGGTTGCGACCGGATTTCATCTTGCCCTCCCGGTGGGACGTGTTGGCTACGGTTTATTCTGCATGATCTGCAGACCCTTGAGAAGGTTCAGGGCCTGGACGAAGGGGGCGTCGTTCTTGCTGCCGTATTCGATCCGCGCCGGCATGGCTTCCTCTTCGCCGCTGCCGTTTTCGTCCTTGCCGTTACCGCCCTTGCCGGGTTTGGCCGGTGCCTTGCCCTGGGGCTTGGCGGCGTCCTTCTGCGGCGGCGTGCTGTCCTTCGCGGTGTCCTTGCCAGTTTCCTTGTCGTTGCTCAGGTGGCGGTCCAGGTCGGCTTCGCGGACGTTGAACGCGGTGTTGCTGTCTTCGACGACGATGTCCGGGTCTATCCCCTTGGCCTGGATCGAGCGGCCGCTGGGGGTGTAGTAGCGGGCGGTGGTCAGCTTGATTGCGGCGCCGCCGGGCAGCGGCAGCACGGACTGGACCGAGCCCTTGCCGAAAGTCCGCGAACCGAGGATCACGGCGCGCTTGTGGTCCTGCAGTGCGCCGGCCACGATTTCCGAAGCAGAAGCGGAGCCGCTATTGACCAGCACCACGATGGGCACGCTGCGGGCGCCGCTGGGCAGTGCCTTCAGGTAATCGTCCTTGCTGCCGCGCAGGTAGTCTTCCGGACGGGCCTGGAATTCCTGCTTGGCGTCGTCGGTGCGACCGTCGGTGGAGACGACCTTGGTCTTGGGCGGCAGGAAGGCGGAGGAGACACCGATGGCGCTGTTCAGCAGGCCGCCGGGGTCATTGCGCAGGTCGAGCACTAGCCCCTTCAGCGGGCCGTCCTTGTAGAGGTCGCCCAGATGCTTGACAAGATTGGCGCCGGTGTTTTCCTGGAACTGGGTGATCCGCACCCAGCCGTAGCCGGGTTCGATCAGCTTGGATTTGACACTCTGAACCTTGATGATTTCCCGGGTCAGCGTGATTTCCAGCGGCTTGGCTTCGCCCTTGCGCAGGATGGACAGCTTGATCTGGGTCTTGGGCTTGCCGCGCATCTTCTTGACGGCGTCGTTCAGCGTCAGACCTTTGACCTGGGTTTCGTCGAGCTTGAAGATCAAATCGCCGGCTTTGAGGCCGGCGCGGAAGGCGGGGGTGTCTTCAATCGGCGAGATGACCTTGACCAGGCCGTCCTCCATGCCGACTTCGATGCCCAGGCCACCGAATTCGCCCTGGGTGCCGACCTGCAGATCCTTGAAGGCGTCGGTGTCCAGGTAGGTGGAATGGGGGTCGAGGTTGGAGAGCATGCCGGAGATCGCGTTGGCGATCATCTTCTTGTCTTCGACCGGCTCGACATAGCCCTGCTTGATCGCACCGTAAACCTCGGCGAAGGTGCGCAATTCCTCGATCGGCAGCCCGGTTTTCAGGTCCCTGTCGGCAAAGGCCGGCAACTGCAGGGTGATGAGGGCGCCGGCGACGAAACCGCCGAGGGCGAGGCTGATCTGCTTGGCTTTGCTCATTTCAAACTGACCCATTTCATGGGATCCACGGGCTGTCCCTGATGACGAAGCTCGAAGTATAAGCCGGATTCCGCGTTGCCACCGCTGTTGCCGACCGTCGCCACTGCCTCGCCGCCACGCACCGTTTCCCCCTCTTTTTTGAGGACTGCTTCGTTGTAACCGTAGATCGACAGGTAGCCGTCGCCGTGGTCCAGGATCAGCAAATTGCCGAAACCGCGCATCCAGTCGGCGAAAACCACCCGGCCCTGGGCAATGGCGCGGACTTCGCTGCCCGAGCCGCTGCGGATGAAGATGCCCTTCCAGTTGTTACTGCCCTCGCGGGCGTTACCGAACTTGCCGGTGATGTTGCCGCGCACCGGGAGCCGCAGGTTGCCTTTCAGCCGGGCGAAGCTGCCGCTGCTGGCTTCCGGCAACAAGCGGTTTTCACCGAGGTTGGGACCGTCGCCGCGAGGGCGTTCGACGATACGACCGCTGGCCGAGGGGCCGGGTTCCGCCGCTTTTTCCCGGCTGGTTTCCGCGGCGTGCTGGCGGGCCTGGGCGGCGATGGCCTTGGAGAGGTGATCGATCAGCAGCGTCAGCCGTTTTTCGTTCTGCTGCAGGTCGGTGATTTCCTTGCGTTGCGCCGCAACTTTTTCCGAGATTTGCGACAGCACCACCTGGCGTTCGTTACGTTGTTCCAGCAGTCGGGAGTGCTGCTCCTTGCGCTTCAGCTCGACCCGGTCCAGGTCCTCCATCCGCGACTGGGTGGCCTCGGCCAGGTTTTTTTTCTGCGCCAGCGTCTGGCTGATCTCCCGCAGCAAATCCTTGCGGACCCGGGCGACGTGGGACAGATAGTGCAGGTCGCGGGCCATCTGGTTGGGGTTGCCGCCCTTCAGCATGAGTTCGATGCTGTCCGGCGCGCCCTGCAGATACTGGCGGTACAGCAGATGCTCCAATTGTCTTTGCTGCAGGCCGAGGCGGCTTTCCAGGTCGTCCGCCTGGCGGCGCAAATCCTTCAGCGACAGTTGCAGGTCGAACTGCTGCCCAGAAAGCTGGTGCAACTCCCGCTGCAGCGTCGAAATCTCGCTTTCGGAGGCGCGCAGCCGGTCGGCGGCGTCAGCGCGGGAGGTTTCGCTGCTGGCCAGCTCCTTGCGCACCTTGTCGATGCGGCCGCGGAGTTCCTCCAGGTCGGCCTGCTTGTCGGCGATCTCCGGGCGGGCGGCGTGAACGAAGCCGCTGACGGCGACCAGGAGGGCAAGGCCGAGCAGCCGGCGCGTCCAGGGGCGGGGCAAACACATGGCGTGGAGCACGATCTTCAGTTGCCGCGGCACAGGGAGATGGCGGTGCGGCCAGCGCGGGCAGCGGGCGCAGTCCGGCCCGCAAAAACGGACGAGGACGGCGAAACTGCAGGGGGGGCAGCGGCAGGGGCGGAAGCGGCGGGGAAGGGCATGCGGGAGGTCGGCGGCAATCGGTGAATCAATGCAGCTCAAAGGCAAGCTGTTATTTTATAATGGTTCCTTTACGGTCACCGAGTTTTCCGGGCTTTTTCCCGGCGGCCTGCCGGAAAAACCGTAAAAATGAGGTTTTGTATCTTGGATAACCCCCAATTCAATCTTATCGACAAGCAGGAACACATCGAGCAGGCGGCGCGGGCGCTGAAGGCGATTGCCCACCCGTTGCGGCTGAAGATCCTCTGTGTGATCGGTGACCAGGAATCCTGCGTGCAGGACATCGTCGATGCAGTCGGTACTTCGCAGAGCAACATCTCCCAGCACCTGGCGATCCTGCGGGAAAAGGGCGTGCTGATGGCCCGGAAGGACGCCAATCGGGTGTTCTACCGGGTGGGTGACGCCCGGACGCTGCAGCTGATCGGCATGATGCGCGAAGTGTTCTGCTGCGTCCCGGCCTGATCGGCCGGCCTCCTTCCCCTTTTCCGTTTTCCCTTTGTTTTCCTGGAGTTTGGTTTTCCCATGATGGATTTCATCAGTAGCAATATCCCCCTGCTTCTGCTGGTGGTGGTCAGCGGCTCCCTGCTGGTCTGGTCTTTCCTCCAGCCCTCGCCGGCGAGCCTGAACAATGCCCAGGCCACCCAGCTGATCAATCGTGAGGACGCCATCGTCATCGACGTCCGCGAGCTGGCCGAGTTCGTCAAGGGCCACCTGCCGGACGCCCGCAACATTCCCCTGTCCAAGCTGGCCGACAAGGTGGCGGATCTGGGCAAGGACAAGCCGCTGCTGGTCTGCTGCGCTTCCGGCGTGCGTTCCCGCAAGGCCTCTGAAGACCTGCGCAAGCTGGGCTTCGACAAGGTGTACAACCTCGAAGGCGGCGTGGACGCCTGGGTGGGCGCCGGGATGCCGATCAAGAAAGGCAGCAAATGAGCCAGAAAGTCCTGATGTACACCACTGCGGTCTGCCCCTACTGCATCCGCGCCAAACAGCTGCTGACCGCCCGCGGCGTCAGCGAAGTCGAGGAAATTCGCGTTGATCTCCAGCCGGAGCTGCGCGAGGAAATGATGGCCCGGACCCAGCGTCGCACCGTGCCGCAAATCTACATCGGCGAAACTCACGTCGGCGGCTGTGACGATCTTTATGCCCTGGACAAGGCCGGCAAGCTGCTGCCCCTGCTCGCAGGCGAATCCGCTTAACCCTCTCACTCTGGACACGCAAACATGGAACAACAGCAACCGGTCTTTGCCATCGAAAAGCTCTACGTCAAGGATTTGTCGGTGGAAGTGCCGAACGCGCCGGCGATCTACCTGGAGCGGGAAGCGCCGCAGCTGGACATCCAGCTGAATACCGAAGCCGGCGGTCTGGGTGACGACGCCTATGAAGTGGTGCTGACCGTCACCGCCACCGCCCGTCTCGGCGACAAGGTGGTTTTCCTGGTCGAAGTGGGTCAGGGCGGCATCTTCCGCATCGCCAACATTCCGGCTGAACAGATCGAGCCGCTGGTCGCCGTGGCCTGCCCGAACATCCTGTTCCCCTACGCCCGCGAAGTGATTTCCGACGCCGTCTCCCGCGCCGGTTTCGCCCCGGTCGTGCTGCAGCCGGTGAATTTCGAGGCGCTGTACATGGCCCGCCTGCAGGAACAAGCCGCGGCCCAGGCCGGCGGCGCTGCTGAAATCCCGGTTCAGTAAGTATCGCCATGCGCCCCCTGCTCCCCGCCCTGCTGCTCGGCGGTATGGCACTCAGCATTGCCCATACCGCCCAGGCCCTGGAATACCGCTCGGTCGGGGTGCCGGTGGCCATTCTCTATGACGGCCCGTCGCTGAAGGCCAGGAAACAGTACCTGATCCGCCAGGCGACGCCGGTGGAAGTCGTCGTTCAGGACCCCAACTGGGTCAAGGTTCGCGATGCGGAAGGCACGCTGGCCTGGATCGAGAAAAAGTCCCTGAGCGACCGCCGCACCGTGATCGTCACCGCGCCGCGGGCGGAAGTCCGCGCCACTGCGGAGGCCAACGCCGCGCTGGTCTTTGCCGCAGACAAGGGCGTCGCGCTGGAATTCCAGGAAACCGTCGCCAACGGCGCCTGGGTCCGGGTTCGCCACGATGACGGCGCCTCCGGCTTCGTCAAATCCGCACAGGTCTGGGGCAAATGAAAGTCGCCGTCCTCGCCGCCGGCGCCTGGGGCACCGCGCTCAGCATCGCCTTCGCCGCCCGCCACCGGGTCAGCCTGTGGGCGCGGGAACCGGAAGTCGTCGCCAGCGTCCGCGAATCGGGCGAAAACCGCCTGTTCCTGCCGGGTTATCCGCTGCCGGCCAGTATCGTTGTCAGCAATGATTTCGCCGAAGTGGTCGCCGACGCCGAGCTGATCGTCGTCGCGACGCCCATCGCCGGGCTGCGTTTTGCAGCCGAACAGCTGCGCCAGCTGAACTGCCAGGTGCCGCTGCTGTGGGTTTGCAAGGGCTTTGAAGCCGGTTCCGGCAAGCTGCCGCACCAGGTCGTCGCAGAAGTGCTGGGCGATGCCTACCCCTGCGGCGCCCTGTCCGGTCCCAGCTTTGCCGAAGAGGTGGCTGCCGGCCAGCCGACTGCCGTGACCCTGGCCTGCCGGCAACGGGAGCTGGCACGCGATCTCGCCGCCAACCTGCATGGTGGCCGGCTGCGGCTTTACGCCAGCGATGATCTGGTCGGCGTCGAAGTCGGTGGTGCCGTCAAGAACATCCTCGCCATCGCCACCGGCATCTGCGACGGTCTCGGGCTGGGCCTCAACGCCCGCGCCGCACTGATGACCCGCGGCCTCGCCGAAATCGCCCGGCTGGGTCAGGCCCTGGGGGCACGTCGTGAGACCTTCATGGGGCTGGCCGGGATGGGCGACCTGATCCTGACCTGCACCGGCGATCTGTCCCGCAATCGCCGGGTCGGCCTGGGGCTGGCCGCGGGCAAGACGGTGGAACAGATCCTCCACGACCTCGGCCACGTCGCCGAAGGCGTGCCGACCTCCCGCGAAGTCGCCCGGCTCTCCACCGACCGCAGCATCGACATGCCGATCACCCAGGCCGTCGCCGCGCTGCTCGACGGTCGGCTCAACGCCGCGCAGGCGGTCGAGCAACTCCTCGCCCGCGACCCCAAGGAAGAGCTGGCCTGAAGCCGGTTCGCTCACCGGTCCGCTTGCCGGGCCGGGGGAAAAGCTGTCGCCCGGCCAGGGCGGCCGCTGCGCTGGCCTTGGTCGTAACGCTCAGTCGCAACGCCTATTTGCACGCTTTCCCGTCGCTATTGCGGACCCGGATCGGGTTTTTTCGGGTCGCGCCTTGTTTATAAGCAAATTTTTTCGCGCTTGTAAGCTTCAGTAAGGCTTTCTCTGCTTAAATCAGTATTTGCCTATAAACTGATTTACGGAGACGTCCCATGAAATATCTGCTGTCCGCACTGCTCGCTGTCGCCCTGGCCGGCACCGCCTTTGCCCAGGAAAAGGAAAAGCTGCGCATCATCGGCACCGACACCAAGTTCGTTGTCCAGACCAAGAACGGTCCCTTCGAAATCACCCGGACGATGACCCCTTGCGCCAAGAACAAGGGCTGGCTGCAGCCGCTGATTCCGGTGCCGGGCGTGCATCCGGTTACCGAGATCGAACTGCTGCAGGCCATGAACGATCCGGAAGCGATGATCGTCGACATGCGTGAGCCGGATGACCGGATCAAGGGCACGATCCCCAACTCCTACCACATCCCCTACACCGAAGTGGCTGCACGCATGAACGAACTGGGCTGCAGCAAGCAGGCCGGCAAGTGGGATTGCAGCAAGGCCAAGAAGGTCTATGCCTTCTGTAACGGCCCGGTTTGCCCGCAGAGCCCCAGCGCCATCGGCGCGATGACCCGCGACGGCTTCCCCGCCGACAAGATTTACTACTACCGCGGCGGCATGCTGGACTGGGACGCCCTGGGCTTCCCCATCGTGCAGGGCGACTTCTGATCCTGCTTGATCCAGGTACGAAGAGAAAGGGGGCCGCGGCCCCCTTTTCCGTTAACGCCCGCCGGGAAAACCCAGCTGGCGCCAGGCTTCATACACCGTCACCGCGACGCTGTTGGAAAGGTTGAGGCTGCGGCTTTCCGGGCGCATCGGCAGGCGCAGGCAATGCTCAACCGGAAATTCGGCGAGGATCTCCGCCGGCAGGCCACGGGTTTCCGGGCCGAAAACAAAGACATCATCGGCGCTGAACGCCACCTGATCCGGCCGCTGCCGGCCCTTGGTGCTCAGCGCAAACCAGCGCCGGCCGGCCAGCGCCAGGCGGCAGGCGGCCCAGTCGGCGTGATGCCGGACCCGGGCGAACTCGTGGTAATCCAGCCCGGCCCGCCGCAAGGCCTTGTCCTCCCAGTTGAAGCCCAGTGGCGCCACCAGGTGCAGTTCGGCGCCGGTATTGGCGCAGAGCCGGATGATGTTGCCGGTGTTGGGGGGAATTTCCGGCTGATAGAGGACGACGGCGAGCATGGCAAGAAATGGGGCGTCAGGGCGTAACCCGTTCCCTATTCGCTCGGAAATGGGCCGAAGCGGGCCGAAGCGGGCCGGAAGCGGGCAGAAAGCGGGCAGAAAGCGGGCAGAAAGCGGGCCGGAAGCGGGCTGCGATGGTAAGTCCTCCTCCATCCGGCGTCCAGCGGGAAGCCGGGTTGGCGGGCTAGCCGATGTTCTCCCTCGGGCTGTCGCGGACG
>JBEBBF010000062.1:0-5974 GCA_041158545.1 Pseudomonadota bacterium
GCCACCTGTCCCGCTACGCGATTCCCGAGCGGGTCGATTTCGTTTCCAGCCTGCTGCGCACCAGCGTCGGCAAGCTCAACAAGAAGGCCATGCGCGAACAATGCTGCTGAGCCCAACGCCAAGGAGAACCCTTTGAAACCCCTGATCCTCCACCGCGCCGCCGTCCTCGGCGCCGGCGTGATGGGCGCGCAGATCGCCGCCCATCTGGCCAACGCCGGGGTGCCGGTCCTGCTCTACGACCTGAGCGACCCCGGCCCGGACCCCCGCGCCGTCGCCGCCCGCGCCATCGCCGGGCTGCCGCGGATGCAACCGCCGCCGCTGACGCTGCCCGGCCACATCGAAGGCCTCACCGCAGCCAGCTACGACCACGATCTGCCCCTGCTGGCCGGCTGCGACCTGGTCATCGAAGCCATCGCCGAACGGGCGGAATGGAAGCACCAGCTGTTCGCCCGGATCGCGCCGCACCTGGCGCCCCAGGCCATCCTCGCCACCAACACCTCCGGGCTGTCGCTGGCGGAGCTGGCGGCGCCGCTCGCGCCGGAGCTGGCTGCCCGCTTCTGCGGCCTGCACTTCTTCAACCCGCCGCGCTACATGCCCCTGGTCGAGCTGATCCCCGGCCCGGCGACGCCGCCGGCGCTGCTCGACCAGCTGGAAACCTGGCTGACCCGCCGCCTCGGCAAGCAGGTGGTCCGCGCCAAGGACACCCCCAACTTCGTCGCCAACCGGGTCGGCGTCTTCGCGCTGATCAACACCATGCACCACGGCGAACGCTACGGCCTCGGTCCGGAGGAAGTGGATGCGCTGACCGGGCCGCTGCTCGGCCGCGCCCGCAGCGCCACCTACCGCACCGCCGACGTGGTCGGGCTGGACACCCTGGCCCATGTGGTCCGGACCATGCACGACCAGCTGGCCGATGATCCCTGGCATCGCGAATACCAGCTGCCGGAATGGCTGAACGGCCTGCTCGCCGCTGGTCGCCTCGGCCAGAAGCGCGGCGCCGGCGTCTTCCGCAAGGACGGCAAGAACGTCCTGGTCTTTGATGGCGCCAGCGGCAGCGACCGCCCGGCCGACCGGGGCATCCACCCCGAAGTCGCCGCGCTGCTCGCGGAAAGCGACCCCGCCGCCCGGCTGGCCGGCCTGCGCGCCAGCAGCCAGCCCCAGGCGCAATTCCTCTGGGCCTGCCTGCGCGACCTGTTCCATTACTGCGCCGTGCATCTGGCCGAGATCGCCCACTCCGCCCGCGACGTCGATCAGGCGCTGCGCTGGGGCTTCGGCTGGAGCCAGGGTCCGTTCGAGCTGTGGCAAGCCGCCGGCTGGCAGACCCAGGCCGCTGCGGTCGCCGCCGACATCGCCGCCGGCAAGAGCAGCAGCCCGACGCCGCTGCCGGCCTGGGCGCTCGACCCCGCCCGCCAGGGCGTGCATGGCGCCGCCGGCGCCTGGGCGCCGCAACTGGGGCGCGACCTGCCCCGTTCGCCGCTGCCGGTCTATGCCCGGCAGGTCTTCCCCGCCCGCCTGCTCGGCGAGCCGGCCAGCGACCCGGCGACCAGCGGGGAAACCCTGTTCGCCACGCCCGCCGTCCGGCTGTGGCGGCTGCCGGCGCGGGATGCCCGGATCGGCATCGTCTCGCTGCAGACCAAGGCCCACGCGCTGAACCGGGCGTCCCTGGCCGGGCTGCGCGCCGCCATCGATTACGCCGAAGCGGAACTGGACGGGCTGGTGCTGTGGCAGCCGGCGCCCTTTGCCGTGGGCGCCGATCTGGCCGAATTCGTCAGCCTCGGTGCCGACGCCGACCCGGCGCTGCTGGAGGCGGCGGTGGCCGACTTCCAGCAGACCGGCAAGCGGATCAAGTTTGCCCAGGTGCCGGTGGTGGCTGCGGTCAGCGGCATGGCCCTGGGCGGCGGTTGCGAATTCGCGATGCTGGCCCGGCGCCGGGTGCTGGCGCTGGAAAGCCAGCTCGGTCTGGTCGAGGCCGGCGTCGGCCTGATTCCCGCCGGGGGTGGCTGCAAGGAAATGGCCCTGCTCGCCGCCGAACGGGCGGCCCAGTCCTTCAACCCGGAAGACCTGCTCGTGGCGATCCAGCCGCTGTTCCAGCGGATCAGCCGCGGCCGCCCCGGCAACAACGGCCACGAGGCCCGTGTCCATGGCTACGCCCGGGCCGACGACCCGGTGCTATTCACCAGCGGCGAGGTGCTGCAGGTGGCGCTGGGCGAAGCGCGGGCGCTGGCCGATGCCGGCCATGTGCCGCCGCTGCCGCGGACCCGCGTGCCGGTGGCCGGCCGCACCGCCATCGCCACGCTGGAAATGCAGCTGGTGAATCAGCTGGAGGGCGGCATGATCAGCGCCCATGACTACCGCGTCGCCCGCGCCACCGCCGTTGCGCTGTGCGGCGGCGACATCGAAGGCGGCAGCCTGGTCGATGAGGACTGGCTGCTGGCGGTGGAACGCCAGCAGTTCGTCGCGCTGTTGCAAACCCCGGAAACCCAGGCCCGTATCCGCCACATGCTCGATACCGGCAAGCCGTTGAGGAACTGACATGTCCATGATTCAGGATGCCTATATCGTCGCCGCCACCCGACTGCCGGTGGCCAAACGCAAGGGCGGCTACCGCAATGTCCGCCCGGATGACCTGCTCGCCGCCGCCCTGCGCGGGGCGCTGGCCCAGGTGCCGCAGCTGGACCCGGCGGCGGTGGCCGACGTGGTCGTCGGCTGCGCCATGCCGGAAGCCGAACAGGGGATGAACGTCGCCCGGATCGGCCTGCTGCTGGCCGGGCTGCCCGCCAGCGTGCCGGGGATGACGCTGAACCGCTTCTGCGCTTCCGGCTTGCAGGCGGTGGCCGATGCCGCCGCCCGCATCCGCCTGGGCGAGGCCGATGTGATGATCGCCGCCGGCGTTGAATCGATGACGGTGATGCCGCAGCTGATGGGCAACAAGATCGCGCTGAACCCGCGGGTGGTCGCCGAAGCGGAAAACCGCGCCATCGCCTACGGCATGGGCCTGACCGCGGAAAAGGTGGCGCAACGCTGGCAGATCAGCCGGGATGCCCAGGATGCCTGCGCGCTGGAATCCCACCGCCGCGCCGTCGCCGCCCAGGCCGCCGGGCTGTTCGATGCGGAAATCACCCCCTACACCGTCGAGGAAAATCTGCCCGACCTCGCCAGCGGCCAGGTGCGCAACCGGCGCCGGCTGTTCAGCCAGGACGAAGGCCCGCGGGGCAATCTCGACCTGGCCGGGCTGGCCAAGCTGAAGCCGGTGTTCCACGCCAAGGGCTCGGTCACCGCCGGCAACGCCTCGCAGATGTCCGACGGCGCCGCGGCGCTGGTGCTGGTGTCGGAACGGGCGCTGAAGACCTTCAACCTGACGCCGCTGGCCCGCTTTGTCGGCTTTTCCGTCGCCGGGGTGGCGCCGGAAATCATGGGCATCGGCCCGGTCGAGGCGATTCCCAAGGTGCTGGCCCAGAGCGGCCTGAGTCAGGGCCAGCTGGACTGGATCGAGCTGAACGAAGCCTTCGCCGCCCAGGCGCTGGCGGTGATTCAGGATCTGCAGCTGGACCCGGGCAAGGTGAACCCCCTGGGCAGCGCCATCGCCCTCGGCCACCCGCTGGGCGCCACCGGCGCGATCCGCAGCGCCACGCTGATCCACGCCCTGCGCCGCACCGGCGGCAAGTACGGCATGGTCAGCATGTGCATCGGCACCGGCATGGGCGCCGCGGGGATCTTTGAAGCCCTGTAAGCCCTGAAGTCGCGCAAGCACCGGGACGGCCCCGCCGCCCGGCTTGCTTGCCGCTCCGGCCCGCGCCCAGTCGGGCCAGCGAGAGCGGGCAAGCAGCGCGGCTAATCCAGGCGGCTGTAGGCCATCCAGCGGCCTCGGCCGCGGCGGTTGGCCCGGTAAAGTGCCTCGTCGGCCTGGTGCATCAGGCTGGTGATGTCCAGCCCGCTGTCCGGGTAATAACTCCAGCCAATGCTGAGCCCGACCTGAACACTGCCGCTGCCGCCCAACTCGAAGGGATGGGCAATATGGTCGATCAGGGTCTGGGAGATTCGTTCGACGTCAGCCGGTTTGACATCTTCCAGCACGATGACGAACTCATCGCCGCCAAAGCGGGCCACCGTATCCGTTTCCCGTAATTCGTGACTGAGCCGCCGGGCCACCTGGGCCAGCAGCAGGTCGCCCGCCGCATGCCCCAGCCGGTCATTGACGGCCTTGAAGCCATCGAGGTCCAGGAACAGCACCGCGAAGCCCAGCCTTTCCCGGTGGGCGCGTTCCAGGGTTTTCTGGATGCGCGACTGGAACAACAGCCGATTGGGCAGCCCGGTCAGGCCGTCGTAATGTGCCAGCCTTTCGGTCGGGGTTTCGGCGTGGTTGATCCGGGTCATGTCCGCGCTGACGCCGACGTATTGAATGGGTTTGCCCTGCGGGTCCCAGACCGTGCTGATCGACATCCACTCCTGATAGATTTCGCCGCTCTTGCGCCGATTCCAGATTTCCCCCTGCCAGCTGCCGCTTTCCCGGATCGCCCGCCACATTTCCCGGTAGAAATCCCGGTCATGCCGTCCGGAGCGCAGCACATTGATGTTGCGCCCGACCACCTCGGCCTCGCTGAACTCGGTGACCTTCTCGAAGGCCGGATTGACCGCAATCACCATGCAGTTCTCGTCGGTGACGACAATGGCCTCCTGCGTCGTCTGGAACACCGTGTTGGCCAGGTTCAGCTTGGCTTCGACCAGCTTCCGCGGCCGGGCGTCACGCACCACGCAGATCGTGCCCTGCCCCTGCTCCAGCGCCATCGGCGCCAGCATGATGTCCACGGGAAACAGGGTGCCATCCTGGCGCTGGCCTTGCAGATTCGCCGCCTGCCCCATGGGCCGCGCCTGCGCCTCGGCCTGATAGTGCCGCCGGTGTTGCCCATGGGCGCCGCGGGCTGACTGGGGCACCAGCGCTTCGACCGACAACCCCACCAATCCACCGGGCGGATAACCGAACATCCGCTCGGCGGCGCTGTTGGCCAGGGTGATCGCGCCCCCGGATTCCACCAACAAAACCCCGTCGGGCAGGGCATCGAAAACAGACTTGAAGATCGGCATGATGACAACTGCAACTTGATGCTGAAGGGATGGGAATCTAACGAAACACCGCAGATTCCTTTTTGAGGCAGCGCAAATCGCGATCAGTTCGCCAGCACCGACTCAATACCGACCAATCCAGCCCAGCCAGCGCTCCGGAAGCAGGTTCACCCAGGCCGTTTCCAGCCAGCGGTCACCGCCGCCGAGTATCGCCAGCCCAGCCAGTAGCAACAGGGCACCCAGACCCCGCTTCAACCCTGGCATCCGGGTCAGCAGCCCCGCCCGGAAGCGCAGCATGCCGGCGCGGGACAGGTAGGCCACCGCCACCAGCGGCAACGCCGCCCCCAAGCCAAAAATGCTCAGCAGCACGAAACCCGCTAGTCCGCCGCCTTCGCTGGCCACCAGCGCCAGGATGCTGCCCAGCATCGGCCCGGAACACGGACTCCACACCATGCCCAGCAAAGCGCCCAGGGCCACGGCACCGCCCGCCCGGCTGCCATCGACCCCCGCCGCCCAGCCATCCGCCCGTGCGGCCAGCGGCTGCAGCAGCCCGGCCAGACGCTGGCCCAAGGCCGGCCACAGCAGCGCCAGACCGCTCAAGGCCAGCAAAGCCGCCCCAAACATCCGAATCTGTTCCGGGTCCGGCGCCAGCGCCGCCCCAACGCCGCCCAGCACGGCGCCGAGCAGGGCAAACATCCCGACCATGCCCAGGGCCATCTGAACCGGCCCCCAGGGATTCCGCTGCACCACCCCGGCCAGAATCAGCGGCAGCAGAGGTAACACGCAGGGTGACAGGGTGGTCAGCGACCCGGCGAGCAGGCTGAGGGCAAGTTGAGAAAATCCGGGCATGGCCGTAACTCAGCGCGACCAGCTTTGCAGGGTCTGGCGTAGCGCATCCGGGTCGGTGACACCG
>JBEBBF010000063.1:0-2888 GCA_041158545.1 Pseudomonadota bacterium
AGCGCGCTGAGCCAGATGCGGCCCGGCAGACTCCAGCTTTGCAGGAACAGGAACACCAGCAGCATCGGAATGAAGGCGAGGGCCGTGGCGATCCTGGCCTTTTCATCCCAGTTGGTGTCGCCGATCACTTCGCCTTCCAGCGGGAATTTGAGTTGGCGCTCGGCGTCGTACATGCCCCAGTAGGCGCCGGCCCAGCCTTCGACTTCGATCTTCCACGGCTGATCGATGGCTTCCATGATGTAGTAGTCGAGGTGACGCAGCCGCATCTGCGCCAGGAATTCGCGGATGAAGCGGGCTTCGTTTTCCACGGAAGGCACGGCGCCGCCAAGGATGGGGCCCTTGCTCGGCCAGCCGACTTCACCGATCACGATCTTTTTCCGCGGGTAGAGCTTGACCAGCTCGTCGTAGCGCATCAGCGCGTAGGACACGGCCTGCTCGACCGGCACGCCTTCGTGGTAGGGCAGCAGATGCACGGTGATGAAATCGACGTTGTCCACCAATTGGGGGTAGCGCAGCCAGACGTGCCAGGGTTCAGCGGTGGAGACCGGCTTTTTCAGCGCTTCGCGGGCGGTGCGCAGATAAGGAATGATGGTGTCGACGTTGAGGTCGGCACGGAGCAGGCTTTCGTTGCCGACGATGACCCGTTCGACGTGACGGTGGTTACGCGCAGTTTCGATGACCGTTTGCACTTCCCGTTGATTGGCTTCCGCATCCCCCGAAAGCCAGGCCCCGGCGGTGACGCGCAGCGGATATTTGTTGGCCAGCGGAATCACCCAGGCGTTTTCCAGCGAGCCATACAGCCGGATCCGGCCGGAAGAGAGGGCCAGCAGGTCCAGATCGGCGGCGATTTCGGCGGCGGACGGGAATTTCTTTTCCAGCGGGCTTTGTTCGCGCTGATAAGGGGAATAGGCGTAGCCGCGGATATTGTTTTCGGCTTCGGTATAGGTGCTGCCCTGGTTGACCCAGGCCCAGAGGCCAAAATGCAGCGCGGAAATTGCGGTTGCAAACAATAAGGCAAGGAAAAACCGGGTCAGGGACTGGACGGAGAATGACATAAACAGGGTGGGCTGATCTCTGGGAGGGGCTGTGGCGATGATGCCGCCAAGGCGGGCGCAATTCTAACGCAAACCCTCCCGATCTTTACCCGATATCCGGATAATCCCGGTTTCTTCACTCCGGGAATGACGTGGTGTTGGTAATTTGCTCTGAAAATTCCGGCGGATTTTCTTGTTTCTGTTGTGCATTTAGTTACGGTTTTTCAAATTTTTCCTTGAAAATATTTTTTAAATAATTAGAATCGCGGCTGCCTATTTACCCGAGGAGTCGATAATGGATCTGACCACCCTTTCTTTTGCTGAACTCAAGGATTTGCTTGTTCGTATTCCCCAGGAGCTGCGCCGCCGCGAAGCCCAGGAAAAAGCCATGCTGCTGGAAGAAATGAAATCCCTGGTTCAATCCCGTGGTTTCACCTTTGAACAACTCGTTGGCGAAGACGTCAAGCTGCCGAGCAAGACCAAGGGCGTTCCGGTCAAGGTGAAGTATCGCCATCCGGAAAATGCCGCGCTGCAATGGACCGGCCGTGGCCGCAAGCCGCAGTGGGTTGTGGCCTGGCTTGACGCCGGCAACAGCATCGACGCGCTGGCAGTCTGATTTCGCAGCGCACGGGTCTCGGGGCCGGAATGCGGATTCTGCTTAGCAACGACGACGGCTATTTGGCGCCAGGGCTGGCCACGCTGGCCGCAGCCCTGGCGGAAATGGCCGAAGTCATCGTCGTCGCACCGGAGACCAATCGTAGCGGTGCAAGTAATTCCCTGACGCTGGATCGTCCCTTGTCGCTGCGTCGGGCGGATAACGGTTTTTATTATGTAAATGGTACGCCGACCGATTGCGTCCATTTGGCTGTGACCGGAATGCTTGAAGGATTGCCGGATATCGTGGTTTCCGGCATTAACCATGGCGCAAATATGGGGGACGACACCCTATATTCCGGAACAGTCGCCGCGGCAACCGAAGGTTTCCTGCTGGGAATTCCTTCTCTGGCCATTTCACTCGATGGCAGTGCCGGGGTTAACTTCGCCAGCGCCGGTCGGGTTGCGAAAAAACTGGTAAAACGCTTTATCGAGCAGCCGATTTCCGAACCGGTTTTGCTCAATGTGAATGTCCCGGATTTACCCGATGCGGAAATTCGGGGAATCCAGGTGACGCGATTGGGAAAACGCCACAAGGCCGAGCCCGTCGTCAAGACCCTGTCCCCGCGTAATGAAACGGTTTATTGGGTTGGTGCCGCCGGTGCCGCCCAGGATGCCGGTCCGGGCACCGATTTCCACGCCGTGGCCTCCGGTTTTGTTTCCTTGACCCCCTTGCAGATTGATCTGACCCACGTCCAGCAACTGCCGCGCATTCAACAGTGGCTGGCATGAATACCCGTTCCCTTTCCGGCATAGGCATGACCTCGCAGCGGACCCGCGCCCGGATGATCGAGCGGCTGCGGGAAAGCGGTATCCGCAACGAAACGGTGCTGGCGGCGATGGCGGCGGTTCCCCGCCATATTTTCGTCGAGGAAGCCCTGGCTTCCCGTGCCTACGAAGACACGGCCTTGCCTCTGGGCTTTGCGCAGACCATTTCCCAGCCCTATATCGTCGCCCGGATGATCGAATTCCTGCTGCACGGGCGGCCCCAGGGTTTGGGCAAGACGCTGGAGGTCGGCGCCGGCTGCGGTTATCAGGCCGCGGTGCTGGCCCAGCTCAGCAAGGAAGTCTATGCCGTCGAGCGGATCGGCCCCCTGCTGGAGCGGGCCAAGCTCAACATGCGCCAGATGCAGCAGTTCAACGTCCGCCTGAAACACGCCGACGGCAACCTGGGTCTGCCGGAAGCGGCGCCCTTTGACA
>JBEBBF010000064.1:0-5854 GCA_041158545.1 Pseudomonadota bacterium
CGCATCGACCCACTTGCTGGTCTCGGCACTCCATTCGGTCATGAAGCGGATCATCATCGACACCGGGGTGGCGCCGCGGGCGGAGAACTCGCTGTCCAGGTAGTCGTAGAACAGCGGGCACATCAGGCCTTCCAGCACCAGGTTCTGGCCGACGAACAACTCGAACCAGTCGCGGGTCACCAGCAGGTCTTCCACCGCGTGGCGCATCGGCTGCCAGTTCGGGCAGCTCATCCAGGCGGACTTGGCCTGGTCCAGCACCGCCGGGCCATCGAGCACCAGGCCGATCCGGGTCAGGTACTGGGCGATGCCCAGGTGGTCCATGCCGTGATACAGCGCCGGCTGGGTGATGGCGGTGCCGTAACCGTAGGCGCTGATGTAGGAGTTGTTCATGTTGCCGCCCCACTCGACGTGGCGCAGCGGCACCAGGATGTCGAGGGCGATCTGCTTGAGTTCCGCCGGCACCAGCTCGGCCAGGCCGCGGCTTTCGATCATGTCGAAGTTGGATTCCGCGGCATCCTGCTGGCGGGCGCGGGCGATGGTGTAGGCGCCGTAGTAGTACTGACGCGGGTCTTTCAGCGCGTACCAGTCCTTCATCGTGATCCGGGTCCGGGTGGCGTCGAACAGGCGATGCTCCGGCTCCCACAGCGGACGGTAATGGAAGATGTCCGTCTGCTGCAGATCGTAGGTGCCTTCCTGATAACGGCTGGCGGGCTTGTCGCCGAAACGCCTGGCGATGTGATCGAAGGTGTTTCGCAGCGGCTTGATCGAAACCGTGCGCAGATCGATTTGCATCCTTGTCTCCTTTTTTCTCGGCCGCCGGGGCGGGCCGTTGTCGTTTAAACCGCGTCCTGAAATCCCTGCAGCGCTGCAGCGTTGCTGCGCGCCACCCAATCACCCGGCGCCGTTTGCGGCTCCAGCACGATCACCCCGTTGTTGAGGCAGAACTCGTGGAAGGCCGCTTCCGGCAGCAGCAACTCGATGCTGAGTTCCGGGCTGCCGATGGCGAACTCGAATTCGATGAAGCCATCGCTGCGGGTCCGGCAGATCCGGACGTATTTGCGCTCGGCATCGAAGCTCGGGCTGCTGGCGGGGGTAACAGGGGCCACGGTCATCACTCCTTAGTGGGGCACCGCACCCATTGCAGCGCCACACCGCTCTAATTCACGAAGCGTGCCAGCAGAACAGGCCTTTGTTTTAAAATGAAAACTCTCAAAAACAGCGTTTTCCGACCCGGCCCAGGAATTACGATTTGATGAATTGATTTCCCAGTGATTGATGAATTGATCAACCGCCACAAATCCCCGGACCGCCGCGGCAGCACAGCCCGCGCCAGCGCGATGCGGCGCGGCGGCGGCGTGCGACAGCAGGACGTTCAGGGGCGGGTTCATCGCTTTCCTCGGGGCGCACCGGCGGCAGGGGCAGCCGCTGCCGGATTTGCTTATGGGTAAATGGATTGCACAAACTCAAGATTCCCATATTTTCTCGAGATTTTCAATAAAGTTCGGCAAAATTCGGAATTTCGTGTTTTGTGCAAAGAACCGTACTATCCGGGCTACAAAAAAAGGCTGACCGACCGACATCGGCGACGGCCCAGCCCCGGGGAAGTCGGGGTCGAGGAGATGAAGATGGATGCTTTTGCTTACCCTGAGTCGGGAGACTTGCGGCGGCTGGTGCGCTTTTCCGAGAGCGACGGCTCAATCTGGCTGGGCGAGAACCGGATGGTGCTGATGCACACCGCTGCGCTGGGCGCCCTGCGCCGGGAATTGATCGAATCCGTCGGCCGCGACCACACCCGCCGCATCCTGACCCGGATGGGCTACACCGCCGGCGTCCGCGACGCCGAACTGGCCAAGCGCATCCGCGGCGACCGGGACATCCTGCAAGCCTTCTTCACCGGCCCGCAGCTGCACATGCTCGAAGGCGTCGTCCGGGTCAGCCCGGTGCATCTGGACATGGATGTCGACTCCGGCCGCTTCTCCGGCGAATTCATCTGGGAAAACTCCTGGGAAGAAGAAGCCCACCTCAAGGAATACGGCGAAGAAACCGAACCGGTGTGCTGGACCCAGATCGGCTACGCCTCCGGCTACACCTCGGCCTTCATGGGCCGCTTCATCCTGTTCAAGGAAGTCGAATGCCTCGCCTGCGGCCACAATAATTGCCGCATCGTCGGCAAGCCGGTCGAGGAATGGGAAGACGCCGCCGAATACACGCCCTACTTCGAATCCGACCCGATGCTGCAGCACCTGATGACGCTGCGAAATCAGGTCGATTACCTGCGCTCGGCGATCAACCAGCAGACGCTGGCGCCGCAACTGGTCGGCGTCTCCCAGGGCTTTCGTCACGCCTACGACCTGATCAGCCGCGCCGCCGGCACCCAGGTGACCGTGCTGCTGCTCGGGGAAACCGGGGTCGGCAAGGAACGCTTCGCCCGCACGCTGCACCAGCAAAGCGCCCGCCGCCACGGCCCCTTCGTCGCGCTGAACTGCGCCGCACTCCCCCATGACCTGATCGAATCCGAACTCTTCGGCGTCGAAAAAGGCGCCTTCACCGGCGCCAACACCTCGCGGATGGGCAAATTCGAGCGTGCCGACGGCGGCACCCTGTTCCTCGACGAAGTCGGCGAACTGCCCCTGGCCGCCCAGGCCAAGCTGCTGCGGGTGCTGCAGGAAGGGGAATTCGAACGCCTGGGCGACGAACGCACCCGCAAGACCACGGTCCGCATCGTCGCCGCCACCAATGTGGACCTCCAGGCCGCGGTCAAGGCCGGCCGCTTCCGCGCCGACCTCTATTACCGCCTCAACGTCTACCCGATCCAGATTCCGCCACTACGCGACCGCCTGGCCGACATCCCGCCGCTGGCCCGCGCCATGCTCGACCGCTTCTCGACGCTGCACGACAAGAAGCTGCTCGGCATCAGCGACAAAACCCTCTGCGCGCTGAAAAAATACCCCTGGCCCGGCAATGTCCGCGAACTGGAAAACCTGATCGAACGGGGCGTCATCCTCGCCCCCCAGGGCGGCTGGATCGAAGTCGAACACCTGTTCACCCAGGTCGGCGAAGCCAACGCCTGGGAAACCGCCCTCACCGCCAACGGCCAGCTGGAAATCCCCGCCGCCGCCGACAGCAACGACCTCTGCGCCAGCATCCTCGCCTCCGGCCTCTCCCTGGACCAACTGGAAGCCCGCCTGCTCAACGAAGCCGTCCAGCGCGCCAAAGGCAACCTCGCCTCCGCCGCCCGCCTCCTCGGCATCACCCGCCCACAACTGCAATACCGGTTGAAGCGCAATGGCGGGGATGGGGGGGAAGGCTAGACGGGGGAAACTTTCCCGTTGTATCAATGGGTTGGGCGGGCGACGCCAGCCAGGCGGGAATCTGTATTGCTAGAAGGTGGTTGAGGACAGACCCAAGAGAAAAATTTCGGGGAATCGCTGCCGGTTGACTGAGGATCGGGCGGGGGAAATTGAGTGGCAGAAACCGACCCAAAGCGGAATTGGCGATCTCCGAAAAGCAGTAATTCAATGTAAAACATGTATTCCATAGTACTGAATGAAGGAATAAGCTTGATTCATGTCTCATTGAATGAACCACAGTTCTTGCACCGAAGAACAATGCCATGAATCTGGCTTCGGTTTAGCCCTGCTGCGAGACTTGCCTGACACTTGCCACATACCAAAGCGATGCCTGTCTCGAATCCCTGAAATAGAACCGTACCTTCTCCAGTTTTTTCGAAAATGGCTCTTGAGCCAGGGTCTGGCTCCGATATTACGGCAAGCGGGATATGTTCAGTAATCTCGGGGATTTTTTGCGTACGAACTTTTGGCCCATGACATGCCTTAAACAGGAATCCCGATCCGCAGGGACAAGGTTCATTAAGGTCTATTTTTGCCATGGCTATGACTCCCGAACCACTGTTATTGGGAAATCAGGATCAAGGTATTGCCCAAGGTCTGGGACATTCAGCCTCATGCGCGAAAGAAGCACCAACAGGTAAACGAAAAAGCGCCCGAAGGTCTGATCCTCAAGAGCTTCATTTACGACACGGATTAAAATTTCGTCTTGCTGCTCACCGTTGCGATCTCGCTTCTGCGCAGTCAATACCAAGTCGACGAATTCGTCAGTACCAAGAAGAAGAATTCTCTCCCCAAGCGACAGGTTAACTTGCTCAAACCGCAGTATTCCCTCACCCAAGACAGCCAAGAAATTCACGAAATAATTAACATCGTGGATCTGACAATTAAGTTCATTCCAATTGGCTGACAGTGATTCTAAAGAGTTCTGCGCCAGATCGAAGGCAAGCACAATACCGAACGGGCGAGAGGCACGATGCACTGTGACATATTGTCTGGTTTCAATGACGCCGAGATCGCGTGGCGCAAGCCGCTTAAACGATTCAATTTGCCTGGCTGCAGTGATGAACTCTGCCTTTGAAAGCGAAGATTTGACTTCAATGATTCCATAGACGCCTTCAACCGGGATGATCGCAGTTTTCTCAGAGTACAAGACAGGCGTCGTCACCGCGTCATAGATAATGATGTCCGCCGAGTGTGAGTGTTGCCCGGTCTTTGTAATGATTTGGCCCTTTGCAACTCCATATTTTTTTGGCAAATGCGCAGTAAGGAACTCGCGAAGTATGTGTTCCCGATTGTCACCACGGTCACCAAGGTGCTTCACGAAGCCTGCTTCCCTGAACTTCGCAAGAAGTGTTGCTTCGACTGAGGATAAAAATTGTGGTAGCAAGGGACCTCCCGAAGTAAAAGGGCCTGACGATCCTGTAGGAAACGTTGGCTTGTTGGGGCATCCTGCCGCAACTCACATTGCATAACAACCACGACTGGCCGCTTCTGGCCGAATGAAGACCAAACGCTTCATGTGACAAAGGACATAAATTGTGGCCCGACGCGACGAGACAGCACAACCGGCAAGCGCTGTCGCCCTCTACCGCAGCAGCCAGCCAGATTCGCCGTTTCACCCGGCAACCACCCCATCTTCCCCACTCCGCCGCCCCCTCACCGCCAAGCCATCGGAATAAACCCGGCTTTTCCCCCGTTTTCCCCGCCCTCCGCTTCTGCTGCCGGCCGCGGCTTCCGGCTCGGCTTGGCTTAGAATTCCCGGTTTTTCCGCCGTCTTTTCAGGAGTTGCCATGTTCAAGAAGCTTGCCCTTGCTGCCTGCCTGTCCTCCCTTGCCTGTGGTGCCCTGGCCGCCGACAGTGTTAAGGTGGGGTTGATGACCACCCTTTCCGGCGGTGGGGCGGCGCTGGGGATCGACATTCGTGATGGTTTCAATCTGGCGATGAAGCATCTGAACCGGAAGCTGGGCGGTTTGTCGGCGGAGGTGACGGTGGCGGATGACGGCCAGAATCCGGAGACCGCAAAGCAGATCGCCGAGCGTTTCATCAAGCGCGACAAGGTGGATCTGGCGACCGGCGTGGTGTTCTCCAACATCATGCTGGCGGTTGGCCCGGCCTTCTTTGACGCCGAGACCTTCTATATCTCCGCCAATGCCGGCCCCAGCCAGTACGCCGGCGCCCAGTGCAACCCCTATTTCTTCAATGTCGCCTGGCAGAACGACAACCTGCACGAGGCGATGGGCAAGTACATGCAGGACAAAGGGATCAAGAAGGCGGTGCTGCTGGCGCCCAACTACCCCGGCGGCAAGGACGCCATGGCCGGCGTGAAGTATTACTACAAGGGCGAAGTGGCCGACGAGATCATGACCAAGCTGGGTCAATTGGACTACGCCGCGGAAATCGCCCAGATTCGTGCCGCCAACGCCGAAGCCCTGTACATCTTCCTGCCCGGCGCGATGGGGGTGAATTTCCTCAAGCAGTACGCCAATTCCGGCTTGATGAAAAAG
>JBEBBF010000065.1:0-8041 GCA_041158545.1 Pseudomonadota bacterium
TGGCCGCAGAAATGACAAACGGCGACCGAAGTCGCCGTTTGCGGCTTACCGCTGACGCGGTAGCGCAGACTCAGGCATTGACGACGGCGGCAATCGCGTCGGCAACGTAGTCGATGTTGCGGGTGTTCAGCGCGGCCACGCAGATACGACCGGTGGACACGGCGTAGATGCCGAACTCGTTCTTCAGGCGTTCCACTTGTTCAGCGGACAGACCGGTGTAGGAGAACATGCCGCGCTGCTTGGTGATGAAGCTGAAGTCCTTGCCGGCAGCCTTGGCAGCCAGCTTTTCGGCCAGCGCCTGGCGCATTTCGCGGATGCGGATGCGCATGCCGGCCAGTTCATCTTCCCACTGCTGGCGCAGTTCCGGGCTGGACAGCACGGCGGCGACCACGGCACCGCCATGGGTCGGCGGGTTGGAGTAGTTGGTGCGGATGACGCGCTTGACCTGGGACATGACGCGGCCGGACTCTTCCTTGGCGGCCGTGACGATGGACAGGGCGCCGACCCGCTCGCCGTACAGCGAGAAGGACTTGGAGAAGGAGGAGGAGACGAAGAACTGCAGGCCGGAGGCGATGAAGGCGCGGACGGCCACGGCATCGGCGTCGATACCGTCGGCGAAGCCCTGGTAGGCCATGTCCAGGAAGGGCACCAGGCCCTTGTCACGGCAGACGGCAACGACATCGTCCCACTGGGCGTCGGTCAGGTCGGCACCGGTGGGGTTGTGGCAGCAGGCGTGCAGCACGACCACGGAGCCGGCGGGCAGGGCTTCCAGATCGGCCTTCATGCCGGCGAAGTTCACGCCGCGGCTGACGGCGTCGTAGTAGGCGTAGGTGCCGACTTCGAAACCGGCGGATTCAAACAGGGCGCGGTGGTTTTCCCAGGAGGGATCGGAGATCACGACCTTGGCGGTGGGGTTCAGGCGCTTCAAGAAGTCGGCACCGACCTTCAGCGCGCCAGTACCACCCAGGGCCTGGATGGTGACGGCGCGGCCTTCGGCCAGCAGTTGGGAGTCCTTGCCGAAAATCAGGTTCTGCACGGCCTGGTCGTAGGCGGCGGCGCCTTCGATCGGCTGGTAGCCACGGGCCGGGGCGGCTTTCATGCGCGCTTCCTCGGCGGCCTTCACGGCGCCCAGCAGCGGAATCTTGCCCTCATCCGTGAAATAGACGCCCACGCCCAGGTTGACCTTGTTGGACCGGGTGTCGGCGTTGAAGGCTTCGTTCAGACCCAGGATGGGGTCACGGGGCGCCATTTCCACGGCGGCGAAGATCGAGGTGCTCATGCTGTTCTCCAGGGGTCGAGTGGCGGTGCAGGGAATTTCCCCACGCCCAGGGGTTCGTCGCAGTCCCGGCGAGGCGGGTTTTGCCGGACAAAAACCGCGGGATTCTAGCACGCCCCTCCTTTTTGGCCAGTATTTTCAGGTGTCTTCCCTACGGAAACGGGCTGCGCAGGCTGGTGAAAAGTATTAATTGACAAAAATAACAAAAACACTAAATTTATGGTGTGGTTTGCGTGTCAAGAGGAGACGATCATGAAAGCCTGGAACCCGTGCAAAGCGGCTGCTGTGGAAGAGGGTCTTGAAGCCGTGCTGAGTTTTCCCGCCACTTCCTTCTCGGAAGGGGGCTATACCCTCGATTGGGCCAGTTCGGATGAGCTGATCGCGATGGCCGAGCAGCGCAGCGATCCGCTGCTGCATGAATTGGCCGACCGGTTGCGGCATGCACTGGCAGACCGGAAGCAATTGCGGCAGCAACTGCGCTCGATCTAGCCGCGGCGGCCCGGCCCGCGGACAGCAAAATGGCCGGTACGCAAAAGCCGGCGCTGAAAAGCAGAAGGCCAACTCTTGCGAGTTGGCCTTCCTTGTTTTGGCTCCCCGACCTGGGCTCGAACCAGGGACCTACGGATTAACAGTCCGGCGCTCTACCGACTGAGCTATCGAGGAATCGATGGGGCGCATTATAGACGTCTCCGCAGGCTTGTCAAGAAAAATCCGTGTTTTGGGCAGATTTTCTTCGGAGCGCTGGGGCCGCTGCTGTTGGGGCGGCAGGCGGGATGGGCGGGGGAGTGGGGTGGAAAGCATGACTTTCCGGAAAATGGCGGGAAGCGATGTTGGGGTGGTGATGGGGTGGGCTTTCACGGCAAGTCGATTCCGGCTGCCGTGACTTTGGCAGCCTTGCAAGTGGCTTTCATCCTGTCTTGCGCGCTGTCTGGCCCTGGGGGTGGAGCGTGTAAAATGCGGCATCCCGACGGGCTGGCCCGCGGGCGAGGTGGGGTGGGGCGCAGGCATCGCGGGTGGTTCGCTGCGGTTTCACCTGGAGACAAGACGTGCCGCCCTCCGCGGGCATGTCCATAACAACCGGTCTGACTGGCATGGCAAAACTGACACGTATCCTGGTGGTGGATGACAACGATGTGATGCGGACCTTGCTGCGCGGCATCCTGCGTGGCGAGACCTTCGAGGTGGTGGGTGAGGCCCGCAACGGCCACGCGGCCGTGGAGCTGACCGAAAGGCTGAAGCCGGACATCGTCTGCATGGACGTGATGATGCCGGAGATGGATGGCCTCGAAGCCCTGCAGGCGATCAAGGCGGGCGAGGTGGATTGCGCGGTGGTGATGATCACCGCCAGTGCGACGGCGGATACCGTGCGGCTGGCCATCGAGTCCGGCGCTGCCGGTTACATCGTCAAGCCGTTCAACAGCGCCAAGGTGCTGGATACCCTGGGGCGCATCGTCGCCCAGCGCAGCAAGGCCTGAGCGTTTTCAGAGCGCAGGCTCTGCGCCGCTCGCGGGCGTGCTGCGCCTTCAGCCCAGCAGCCCCAACTGCACCCGCCCCAGTGCGACCGTGACAATCAGCAGGTAGCAGCCCAGCGCCGCCAGAAAACTGGCTCGCCGCCGGGTGGGGGGCAGATCGGGGCGTAGCGCCCAGCGGCCGAATTGAATGTAGGCCAGCAAGCCCAGCAGTTTCAGCGTCAGCCAGGTTTCCCGCAGCGGGTATTGCTGGCTCAGTACCGCCATGGTGATGGCGCTGCCCAGCAGCAGGCTGTCGATGACATGGGGGGCAATCCGGATCCAGCGCTGCTGCAGCCGGGCATCTTCCCGCCACATCCAGATGCCGCGCAGCAGAAACCCCAGGCCACTGAGAACGACGCAGCTGACGTGCAGATGTTTGAGCAGCAGGTACATGCGTCGCTCAGCCCGCTACGGTCTGTGGGGTGGCCGGCCGGCCGTGTTGGCGATAGACCTTGCAGGCCTGCAGCAGGTTGAGCAGCAACAGCCCCTGGCTGAGCATCAGGGCCAGCCCGGCGGGGCGGGTCAGGCTTTCCGGAAACAGCGCGGCCGGCACCAGCAGCGCCAGGCTGAAGAGATGCGCTTGATAGTGGCGCCGCTGTGCCGGTTCGCCGAGGATGCGGTTCATGTTCGGTGCCGGTCGGCCCAGGTTCTGCAGGTGCAGCCAAACCAGGAAAGGCACGATCTTGTAGAGCATGCCGGACAGGATGGCCATGAAGCCGCCGACGCCCAGCACCACGCCGAACAGGGGCGCCCAGCGGCTCAAGGTCGCCAGCGGCGGCAGTAGCGCGGCGCCGAAGGCCATCGCGCAGGCGACCAGGGCTGCGGCCAGCCCGCTGCGCCAGAAGCGACGGCTGACGTCGGGAACCGGGCGCTTGCTGCGCCGCTGCAGATCCAGGGTCAGGTGGATGAAACCGGCGCCGGCCAGCGCGATGCCCGCTTCGGCGAGGCGCGGCAGGCCGGGAATCCCGAAAAAGAACGCCAGCGTCGCCAGGACCAGCAGCCCCAGCAGCACCCGGTTGAACTGCCAGGCGAAACCCGGCGGGTAGGGCGGGGTCAGCTGGAACATCGGCACCACCACATAGCCGACCGCGGCGAGGATGCCGCCGGCCCAGGCGGCGAGTCCCCAGGCGGCGTGGAGATCCACCAGCGGCACCAGCGGCAGGGCCGGGGCGCCGCTCAGTACCAGCAGGATCAGGAGGCCGAGGCCGGCCACCATCGGCAGCGCCACCAGTCCCAGCTTGAGGCCGCGGATGCTGGGGCTGGTGTCGGGCACGCCTTTGAGTGCCAGGCCGGTGGCCAGCAGGAACAGCAGCAAGGCGCTGCCCAGCAGCACTCCGGCGGGCAGGTAGGCCGCGGGGTCGCCCCGGAGAAAGGCGTAGATCAGGCAGAGGCTGCCGGCGTTGAAGCCGAGATGGACCAGCCGGGCCAGCCAGAGCGGCTGGCGGAGGTTGGCACCGGCCACGACCGGGAGGATCTGGATCAGCGCGCCCAGCATCACCTGCAGCAGGAAGCCCAGCGTCAGCAGGTGGGTCAGCGCCAGGGCGCCGGGCAGCCAGCGGGAGGCGAGGACCGCTTCCCCCTGGGTCAGCAGCAGCGCGCCCGCGGCGATGCCGTACAGAGGGGCGCTGAGGAAGAAGCGGAGCGGTGCCGGGAAGGGTGGAGCCTGATCGAAGGACAGCAGCGCCTGCATGGCTCAGGCTTTCCGGATCAGGATCTCGTAGGTGCCATCGTCCCAGAGGCTGGATCGATAGGTGTAGCCGTTCTGGCGCAGCATCCGGAACAGCGGGTGCGGCTCCCGGTAAATCAGCAATTGCAGCGTTTCGCCGTCGGCCAGTTCGTCGAGCGCATCCACGGTGCGGACAAAGGGTTCCGGCGGCTCCAGGCCGCGGGCGTCCACCACCCGTTGCGGCGCGCTCATGCGGCAATCGCCTCGCGCAGCCGGGTCAGCAGGTCGCTGGCGCTGTCGGCCAGGTGCTGGTCACACATCGGGTACAGCACGTTTTCTTCCTTCATGTTGTGCTGCTGCATCATGATCAACAGGGTTTCGGCGCTGCCGCTGAAATCGTCGGCGGCCTGGTCGATCAGGGCCTGGCGGGCTTCTTCCATCAGGCTGCGCATCTGTATGTGCTCCAGCCGCATGACCTGGGTCGGCCCCATGCGGATGCCGGTGCGGGCTTCGAATTCCGGGAAGAGCAGGGATTCTTCGGCGGCAAAGTGCGCCAGCATCGCTTCCTGGAAGCGGGCATAGCTGGCCTGCGCGCTCGCAGCGTCCTGGCGTTGAAAGGCCTGCTCGGCAGCGGCAAACAGGTCGTCGCAACGGCGGTGGTCGTCGCTGAGGTAGTGGCGCAGGGGATCGGTCATGGTCAAGGCTTCAGGGAATGGAATGCGAGGATTGTCGCCAAGCCACCCCAGGAAGCGCTTTGACAGCCATCAAATCGAAAAAAAGCCCGGCGGGGCCGGGCTGTCGGGCGGGGGTCAGCTTCGCAAGATGCCGACCTGCAGCTCGTCGAACCAGTTGATGAACCGCTCGACATCGGGGCCGCGATAGATCGCGCCGTGCTGCGGGCAGAGCATGTCGATTTCCATTTGTGCGACCCGCTCGCACCAGCGGCGCTTGGCTTCGTTGGAGCCCATCCAGCGGCGATGGAAGCCTTCGGAATGGCGGATGTGGGCATCGAAGTTCTCGACGAACAGGCTGTCGGTGCCGGCGGGCAGCAGCGCCGCGCCGACGTCGCCGGAGAAGAGGGTCTTGGCGAACTTGTCGTAGAGGTGGAAGTTGCCCGAGGAGTGCAGGTAATGCGCCGGCACGGCCTGCAGGATCAGGCCGCTCAGCGGGATTTCCATGCCTTCGTCGGGAATCGAGACAAAGGTTTCCGAGGTGCCGCCAAAGTGGGGAATGAACGAGGACCACAGCCAGCTGACGTAGCAGTGCATCTTCGGGTTGAACTCCAGCCACAGGGCCAGCGAGGAGATGATGTCCGGGTCCTGGTGCGAGGCGAACAGGCTGACCAGCGCCGACGGGTCGAATTCGTTGGCCAGCGCCGAGAACACCGCCGGGAAGATTTCAACGCCGCCCGGATCGAGCAGCATGCCTTCGCCGTTGTTGCACACCAGGTATTCGTTGGTGTCGATCAGGGAACTGGGGCGGGCCGGGTCGCGGACGATGGCGACCCACTTGTGGTTGCCGTCCTGGAAGATGGTCTGGGTCGACTTCATGCTGAACTCCGGGAGAAGAAGGCGGACTTGCGCAGGGATTCAAGGGAGACGCGGATTTCCTCGACGATGCCATCGAATTCGCCGGAAACCTGGGTCAGCGACGCGGCGAAATTCTGGCCGTAGGCGGCTTCGATCTTTGCGGACTTGGCCAGCACGCCGCCCAGCTCGACCAGCTGGAAGGCGCTTTCGATGGCCAGCCGCAGTTCCCGCCGCAGCGCCGAGAGCTTTTCGTTGTGCAGTTCCGCGTCCCGCTGCCGGGCGTCCATGACCTTTTTCAGCCGGGGATGGTCGCCGCACTGGCTGGCGGTGCTGTCGAGCAGGCGGTTGAAACGCTGGTCCTGCAGCAGCACCGAGACTTCGGTGACCGAGCGGTGGATCAGCTTGGTCAGGGCTTCCATGCTGGCGCGCAGGTTGTGGGAAAACACCCGCAACTCGTTGGACAGCACGCCAAAGCCCAGCGCGGCATTGCCGGCGCGTTTGGCGAGGAAGATGGCGTTCATCGCCATGATGTTGATCTTGAAGGCGACGGAAACGACGGACTTGATTTCCTCGTTGATGCGCACGATGCGCAACAGGTCGGCCCCGGCCCCGCTGGGCCGGGCGTCGTCGCTACGGGAAGGATTCGGGGCGGGCTTGCTCATGTCTACTCGTTTCCTCCGCAATGAAGTGGGATGACGCGCTGCCGTAGCGCCCGTCCGAACCGGTCAGTCCGGCAGGGCGATCTTGTTGTCCTTGCTGAACTGGTAGTCCTTGAAGATATGCTCGGCAGTGAGCAATTCATAACTGCCATCTTCAGCCTTGCGGGTGGTGTCCTTCAGCTTGTAGGTCAGGTGGCCGCAGGTCCACAACTCGAAATTCCGCATCTGGGTGCAGAGGCAGGTCTTGTCCTTGACCGAAACCCGGCGGGCGCCGGGATGCGCCGCAACTTCCCGGTTGTAGGCGGTGACGTAGGAGCAGTTGCCATTGCTGTCCAGCAGGTAACCGTAGGCTTCGCAGTTCGGGCGAATGCCATCGCCGATGGCCGGGCTGTTGGACAGCATCCGCATCGGGTAGCCGGTCGGGGAAATCTGGTTGACCTCGATGTTGTCTTCGGTGGCCTTGAAATACTCCTGCTTGATCTTGTCCGGCAGACCGCATTCCTTGGCCACGGTGAAGCGGGTGGCCACCTGAACGGCGGCGGCGCCGTTCTCGAGGAAGGCGGTGGCGTCGGAGCCGGTGAAGATGCCGCCGGCGGGAATCAGCGGGATGTCGAGGTTTTCCTGCTTCAGCCAGTCCTGGATGTCCTTGACGATGGTGGCCAGGTCATATTCCGCCCAGTCCATGCCGAAGCCGAGGTGGCCGCCGGCCAGCGGGCCTTCGATCACCACATAGTCGGGCAGGCGCCGGCTCTTGGCGGTCTTGCGCAGGAACAGCTGCAGCGCGCGCAGCGAGGAAACGATGATGCCGAGCTTGACGTCGTGGAAGCGGGGGTGATCCTCGATCAAGGCGAAGGAGCCGAGGTGGAGGCCGGCAGCCAGCGTGATGCCATCGATGCCGGCATCCATCGCAGCGCGCATCCGCACCCGCAGGGTTTCCTTCGGGGCGTTCATCGTCAGCTTTTCCATGCAGTTGATGAACACCATGCCGGGGCCGCGCTTGCGGTTCATCGTGTGTTCAACGTGCAGCTTGGTGGCTTCTTCCAGCCGGCCGAGGTTGAACTGAACGGCGGACTTGTCCGGGTTTTCCACGTTGAACTTGTAGAGCTTCAGCTTTTCCTTGACGAATTTGGTGTTGTACCGCCGGTCGGTGACCGTCTTGATCATTGCGTCGGAAATGTGGCCCACGCCGCCGAGGCGACAGGCTTCCAGAGCCAGGTCGGACGAGGAAATGTCCACACCCATGCCACCGATCATGATCGGCACCAGCTCATGCTGGCCCAGTTTCAGACGGAAATCATCCACGCACTTCATCAATTCACATCTCCAGGGCGACGGTCATCGTCGATGGCGATGACTCTGGTCTCGAAAAGGGCGCCATTATCGCCCAAGGCTGCCTGTCA
>JBEBBF010000066.1:0-3858 GCA_041158545.1 Pseudomonadota bacterium
CCGGCGGCATGGTGCTGTTCAGCTTCGCGGTGCTGCTGGCGCTCTACACCTTCAACCCGACCCGGCGGCCCCCGCGATGAGCGACGCCATCCGCGCCCGCCTGCAGCTCAACCGCGGCGACTTCCGCCTTGATGTCGATCTCGACCTGCCCGGCCGCGGCGTCAGCGCGCTGTTTGGCCACTCCGGCTCCGGCAAAACCACGACGCTGCGGCTGATTGCCGGGCTGGAACGCGCCCCGGCGGGCCGGGTCAGCCTGGGCGAAACCGTCTGGCAGGACGAAAGCCGCGGTCTTTTCGTGCCGCCGCACCGCCGCGCCCTCGGCGTGGTGTTTCAGGAAGCCAGCCTGTTTCCCCACCTCAGCGTCCGCCAGAACATGGCCTACGGCCAGAAACGCAGCCTCCGTACCGGCGGCGGCGACCAGGGCTTCGCGCTGGAAGACATCGCCGAACTGCTGGGCATCGCGCCGCTGCTGGCGCGCCGGCCGGAGCAGCTCTCCGGCGGCGAGCGCCAGCGGGTCGCCATCGCCCGCGCCCTGCTCGCCCAGCCGCGCATCCTGCTGATGGACGAACCGCTGGCGGCGCTGGACCTGAAGCGCAAACTGGAAATCCTGCCCTATCTGGAACGGCTGCAACGGGAACTGGCGCTGCCCATCCTCTACGTCAGCCACGCCCCGGACGAAGTCGCCCGCCTCGCCGACCATCTGGTGCTGCTCGACCAGGGCCGGGTCGTCGCCAGCGGCCCGCTCAACAGCGTCCTCAGCCGGGTCGACCTCCCCGCCGCCTTCGCCGACGACGCCGGCGTCGTGCTGAACACCCGGATCGCCGCGCATGAAGTGGATCAACTGACCCGGCTCAGCTTCCCCGGCGGCGACATCTACGTCTCCCGGCGCCCGGAACCCCCAGGCACCCCGCTACGCTGCCGCATCCACGCCCGCGACGTCAGCCTGACGCTGCACCCCCAGCAGGGCAGCAGCATCCTCAACTGCGTCCCCGCCACGCTGGTCGAACTCGCTCCGACCGACACCCCCGGCCACATCCTGGTCCGCCTCGACTGCGCCGGCCAGCCCCTGCTCGCCCGCATCACCCAACGCTCCGCCGACAAACTCCAGCTCCACCCCGGCCTCCCCCTCCACGCCCAAATCAAGGCCGTGGCCTTGCTGGGGTGAAGGTGGCGGGGAAAGCGTCCCCCGAAAATCCGGGGACGGGTGGCCGATGACCCCGCCCGTTACGCCGCCTGACGTTTGCGCCACCAGTCGGCGCCCTGGTGCAGGCTGAGGCCGGCGAGGATCAGGGTGGTGCCGAGCAGCAGCCGCGGCGTTACCGTTTCGCCGTTGAGCACGTGCCCCAGCCACAGCGCGATGACCGGGGTGATCAGCGTGATCAGCGCCACCTTGCCGGTTTCCAGGTGCCGGATCACGTAGTAGTACAACGCGAAGCCCAGCACCGAGCCAAACACGCCCAGGTAGAGGATCGCCGCGGCGCTGCGCCAGGGCAGTTGCTCCGGCCAGCTGCCATCGGTGAACCACCACAGCAAGGCGAACAAGGGCAGCGAGACGCCCAGCGTGCCGGTCGTCGTGGCCAGCGGCGGGCTGTCATCGCCGATCCGTTTCAGGCCGACCATCCCGAAGGAATAGACGCAGACCGCCAGCAGCATCGCCGCCATGCCCTGCATGGCCTGCTCGCCGCCCAGCTCCGGGCTTTGCAGGAAGATCAGCGCCAGCCCGGCCAGACCGAGGCCCATTCCGGCCAGCTTGCCCGGCGTCAGCGCCTTTTCTCCCAGCCACAGCGAGGCCATGACCCCGGCGACCAGCGGCGACAGGCCATACAGCACCGAAATCAGCCCGGAGTGGATGAAGCGGGCGCCCCAGTAGGTCAGCGCCATCGCCAGGAACAGCGTCACGCCGCCCAGCAGGTAAGCCCTGCGCGCCCGGCGATGGAGCGGTAGCCCGATTCGCCCCAGTCGGACCAGGCTCGCCGCCAGCACGAAACCAATCGCCATACGCAGCAGTACCGCCAGCGCAAAGCCACAGCCTTGCGTGCTCCACTGCACCGCCAGCGGCGTGGTGGACCAGATCATGACGATTGCGACGTAAGCGACGGGTACGGACATGAAGCACCTCCAGAAAGTAAAAAGGCCGCGGGAGCTAACCGCGGCCTTGAAGGAAAAATCCCTGATTCGACTAACTTCCTGACCCCGGACACGCGCCACCCCACCGCGCACGCAGCGGGCGGCGACGCAGGGCAATCAGCAGGAAGGAGAACGTTTCGGCGAACATGGGGCGGGATTCTCGCGGCGGATGCTGCGCTGCGTCAAGCACCAGCCTGGCATTCATCGCGCCGTCGCACAGCGGCAGCCAGACCGGCCGGGCCATCCTGACCGGCTCAGCCAGCGCCCGCTTCCCCCATGCCAGCCATGCCCGCCACCCGAGCCACCAAGGCCCCGATCTGCCCTGCTTCGGCGAGGCCGTAGCCGAGGATCAGGCCGTTAGAGGCTGGCGTGCCGGGGGCGGCGTAGTGGCTGAGGGGGCGCAGGGCGATGCCGAAGCGGGCGGCGGTGGCGGCGAGCCGGGTGTCGGCCGGGCCGTCCGGTAGCGGCTGGAGCAGATGCAGCCCGGCATCGCCGCCCTGGGCGGGCGGGGCGTCGGGGAAATGCTGCGCCAGCGCCTGGCGCAGGGCGCTCTGGCGCTCCCGGTAGCGCGGCGCCATCCGCCGCAGGTGGCGGGTCAGCTCGCCCTGTTCGAGGAAACGGGCCAGTGCCCGCTGTTCCACCGCCTGACCGGAGCGATACAAACCCTCAATCGCGCTGCCCAAGCGGGCGGCGGCCCAGGTCGGCACAACCATGTAGGCCAGGCGCAGGCCGGGATAAAGCAGCTGGCTGAAGCTGCCGACGTAGATCACCGGCGCGTCCGCCTGCAGGCCCTGCAACGCCGGCAAGGGGCGCTGACCGGGGCGGACATGGCTGTATTCGCTGCCGTAGTCGTCCTCGATCAGCCAGTTTTCGCCGCGGCGCAGCCGGGCCAGACAGGCCAGCCGCCGCTCCAGACTCAACACGCTGCCCAGCGGGTACTGGTGCGCCGGGGTGAGGTAAAGCAGCCGCGGCGGATCGCTGGCCCAGGGGCCGGCGTCGATGCAGGCGCCGGCCTGATCCACCGGCAAATCCCGCAGCCGCAGCCCGGCGGCAATGAAGGTCGCCCGCGCCTTGGGATAGCCGGGATTTTCCAGCCACAGGCCATCCCCCGCGTCGGCCAGCAGCCGGGCACAAACCTCCAGCGCCATCTGGGCACCCCCGACGATGAACACCTGCTCCGGCGTACACACCACGCCCCGACGGGCGCGCAGAAAGGCGGCCAGCGCCCGCCGCAGCGCCGGCTCGCCCCCCGGCGGCGCAAAGGCCAGCTGCCGGGCGCTGACTTCGCCCCAGGCCTGTTGCAGATAGCGCGCCCAGCGCGACCAGGGAAATGCGTGCAGGTCGGGAATGCCGGGGGCAAAGGGCAACCAGTCCAGCCCCGGCAAGCCGCCCAGCTGCTGACCGCGCCGGGACAGCCCCATGGCGCCCTCCGTCTCTGGCTCCGTCCTCCCCGGTGGCGGCAGCGACACTGCCGGCAGGTCCGCCACCCGCGTCCCCCGCCGGTCGGCCAGCAGAAACCCCTCGGCGAGCAATTGCTGGTAGGCGAACAGCACGCTGTTGCGGGCAATGCCCCAGGCCCCGGCCAGCTCCCGGCTCGCCGGCAGCCGCTCCCCGGCCGCCAGCCGCCCGGACAACATCGCCAGCTTCAGCGCCTGATACAAGCGCCACTGCTGCGGCTGGCCCACCCACTCCGGCCGCTCCATCTCTGCCAACAAGGGCGCGAACTCCATC
>JBEBBF010000067.1:0-2710 GCA_041158545.1 Pseudomonadota bacterium
TCTCCCGGCTGCCGGAACAGCAGCCGCAGCGGGTGGCGCTGCATCCGGCGGTGGCCGACACCCTGGCGCTGCTCGATTTCGACGCCCGCAGCCACGGCATCGTCCAGCAACTGGCACTGGCCGACGGCGCCCCCAGCCTGCTGGCCGACGACAGCGACCTCAGGATGCTGGTGCTCAACCTGGTCCAGAACGCCCACCACGCGATGCCCAGGGGCGGCACCCTCAGCGTCCGCACCCGCCGGGTCGCGGGCGACATCGAAATCGCCGTCGCCGACAGCGGCTGCGGCATCCCCGAAGACGCGCTGCCGCGCATCTTTGATCCCTTTTACAGCCGCCGGGCCGACGGCGAAGGCGGCACCGGCCTCGGGCTGACCATCTGCAAGAGCATCGTCGACCGCTACGGCGGCCGGATCGAAGTCAGCAGCCAGCCGGGGGTGGGGACCACCTTCCGGGTCCTGTTTCCGCTGTTGCCGGAGTAAGTCATGCGCAAACCCATCCTGGTGATCGACGATGATCGTGTCTTCAACCGGCTGCTGGTGGAACAAATCGCCGACATGGGCTGGGAAGCCATCGGCGTTGGCAGCTGGCAGGAAGCCGCGGCGCTGCTCGCCGAACAGGAACCGGAGCTGATCCTGCTCGACCTGCGCCTGCCGGACGCGGAGACCCCGCAGCTGGTCGAGCAACTGGCGCCGCAGTTTCCGGTGATCGTGCTGACCGGCTACGGCTCAATCCGCAACGCCGTCAGCCTGATCCAGGCCGGCGCCGTCGAATACCTGACCAAGCCAGTCAGCCTGGACGAACTGGAAATCACGCTGCGGCGGGAGCTGGCCAACGCCGAAATGCGCCGCCGCAACGCTTTTTACCAACGGCAACTGGCCTCCCGGCGCCCCGGCCCGCTGATCGGCAATTCGGCGGCGATGGAAGCGCTGCAGAAGATGATCGAGGCGGTGGCGCCGACCGACGCGACGGTGCTGATCCAGGGCGAATCCGGCACCGGCAAGGAAATGGTCGCCCAGGCGATCCACCAGGGCAGCCCGCGCCATGAGCGGGAAATGCTGACGATAGACGGCGGCACCCTGCAGGAAACCCTGTTCGAATCTGAACTGTTCGGCCACGAACGCGGCGCCTTCACCGGTGCCGACCGGCAGAAAAAGGGCATGGTCGAGGAAGCCGAGGGCAGCACGCTGTTCCTCGACGAAATCGGCGAAACCACCCCGGCCAACCAGGCCAAGCTGCTGCGGCTGCTGGAAACCGGCACCTTCCGCCGGGTCGGCAGCGCCCGGACGCTGAAGGCCGATGTCCGTTTCGTCGCCGCCAGCAATCGGGCGCTGGCGGAGCTGAGCCAGAGCGGCGGCTTTCGCAGCGACCTCTATTTCCGGCTGGCCAGCTTCGTGATCCAGGTGCCGCCGCTGCGGGAGCGCCGTGACGACATTCCGCTGCTGGCGACCCACTTCCTCCAGCGCTTTTCCCGCGGCATCGAGCGGCGCTTCACCACCGAGGCGCTGAAGCTGCTGGGCGCCTACGACTGGCCGGGCAATGTCCGCGAACTGCGCAATCTGGTCGAGCGGGCCGCAATCCTCGCCGGTCGCGAGGAGCGCATCCGCCCGGAACACTTCGGCCCGCTGCTGGTGCGGCGGGAGGACGCGGTGCTGCTGGCCTTTGCCCACGAACCGCGGCTGGAGGATGTGGAGCGGGAATGCCTGCGCCAGAGCCTGATCCGCCACGGTGGCAATCGCGCCAAGGTCGCCGCGGTGCTGGGCATCAGCGAGCGCAACATTTACCGGCTGATCAAGCAATACGGCCTGGAGGACTGCGGGGGCTGACAAAATGTCAGGCGGGCTTTTCTTTGCAAATCAGGCGCTTGCGGAAAAGGCTAAAATCCGGGGCTGCCATTTTGGCAGGGCGGGCCGGAGCGAGGGCAGGGTGAGTGTAAATTTATTCTTTTTAAATCAGCAGGTTGCCCGGATTTCCGGGGCTGGCCCGCTCCCTGCTAAGGAAGATTGCCCCGGCAGGTGCCTGGGTCGCCGCCGCGGGATGCGGCAGCGATGAACGCTGAAGCGAAAGGTTGAACCCATGAAAAAACTGACGACGTTTGCCGCCCTTGCCTGCCTGTCCCTGGCCGCTGCCATCGCCCCCGCCCACGCGGAACAAAAGGGCATGTCCGGCATGAGCGGGATGTCCGGCATGGAAGGGCAGAAAGGCATGAGCGGCATGTCCGGAATGAACGGCATGTCGGGTATGGAAGGCCAGAAGGGCATGTCCGGGATGTCGGGCATGAGCGGGATGAGTGGCATGTCGGGCATGGAAGCGAAGAAAGCGCCGGTCAAGAAGGCCGACAAGCAGCAGGGCATGTCCGGGATGAGCGGCATGTCCGGCATGGAAGGCCAGAAGGGCATGAGCGGGATGTCGGGGATGTCCGGCATGAGCGGCATGTCCGGTATGGAAGGCAAGAAGAAGTAAGCTGCTGTGGCGGGGCGGGAGGGCCTGCCCCGCGTTCTGGAGTGGTTCAGGGATGAACAAGAAAAAGTACAACACTCACCGGCTCGGGCTGATCCTGCTCGGGCTTGCTGCTTTGGGGCGGGCCGACGTGCAGGCGGACGCCCCGATTTTTATTGCCGGGCTGCAGCCTTTTCAAAGACCGGCCAAGGCGCCGGTGCTGCTGACGCCGCAACTGCCCCCTGCCCGGCAGGCGATGGCGCTGGCCGGCATC
>JBEBBF010000068.1:0-12871 GCA_041158545.1 Pseudomonadota bacterium
AAGGCCCGGCTCGTTTTCCGGGCCAAGTAAAGAATTCTCTACGCAATAACCCGCGGGTACGGAAACCGGCTGCTTCCAAACCCGCATTAGGAGTGAATCATGAAAGTGCAACCTTCCGTGAAGTGCGTATGCCGCAATTGCAAGGTGATCCGCCGCAAGGGTGTAGTACGCATCATCTGCAAGGATCCGCGCCATAAGCAACGCCAAGGCTAAGCCTGGGCATTCATCAATCATTTGTAATGTTGGGGTGACTCAATGGCCCGTATTGCAGGGGTAAACATTCCGAACCATCAGCATGCTGAAATCGCTTTGACCGCGATTTACGGCATCGGCCGCACCCGCGCACAAAAGATTTGTGACGCAGCCGGTATTGTTCGGACCACGAAGATCAAGGAACTGTCTGACGCCGACATGGATCGGCTGCGTGACGAGGTAGGCAAGTACACCGTTGAAGGTGACCTGCGCCGCGAAACGACCATGAACATCAAGCGTTTGATGGATCTGGGTTGCTACCGCGGTCTGCGTCATCGCAAGGGTCTGCCCTGCCGCGGTCAGCGTACCCGTACCAATGCCCGTACTCGCAAGGGTCCGCGCAAACCCATCGCCGGCAAGAAGTAAGGAATAGACATGGCCAAGACTGCGCAAAAAGTTCGTAAAAAGGTCAAGAAGAACGTGGCCGAGGGCATTGCCCACATCCACGCTTCCTTCAACAACACCATCATCACCATCACCGACCGCCAGGGCAACGCTCTGTCCTGGGCGACCTCCGGTGGTGCCGGCTTCCGCGGCTCCCGTAAGTCCACCCCCTTCGCTGCTCAGGTTGCAGCCGAAGCTGCGGGTAAGGCTGCTCAGGAATGCGGCGTGAAGAATCTGGAAGTTCGCATCAAGGGCCCCGGCCCTGGCCGTGAATCTTCCGTCCGTGCGCTGAACGCACTGGGCATGAAGATCACCGCGATCACCGATGTGACCCCGATTCCGCACAACGGCTGCCGTCCGCCGAAGAAGCGCCGCATTTAAGGAGTAATGTAAGTGGCTCGTAATCTCGATCCGAAGTGCCGCCAGTGCCGCCGCGAAGGTGAAAAGCTGTTCCTGAAGGGCGAAAAGTGCTTCACCGACAAGTGCGCCATTGAGCGCCGTTCCTACGCGCCTGGCCAGCATGGCCAGAAGTCCGGTGCCCGTCTGTCTGACTACGGCGTACACCTGCGCGCCAAGCAGAAGATCCGCCGCATTTACGGCGTTCTCGAAGGCCAGTTCCGCCGCGTGTTTGCTGAAGCTGATCGCCGCAAGGGTCAGACCGGCGAAAACCTGCTGCAACTGCTGGAAGCCCGCCTGGACTCCGTCGCCTTCCGCATGGGTTTTGGTGCCTCCCGCTCCGAAGCTCGCCAGATCGTTCGCCACAACGCCGTTCTGGTGAATGGCAAGCGCGTGAACATCCCTTCCTACCAGGTCAAGCCGGGTGATGTGGTTTCCCTGACCGATGCCGCTCGCGGCCATCTGCGTGTCAAGGCTGCCCTGGAAGCGGCTGAATCCCGTGGCTTCCCGGAATGGCTGTCTGTGGATATCAAGGAAGGCAAGGGCACGTTCAAGGCCATGCCGCAGCGTTCCGAGCTGCCGTCCACGATCAATGAAGGTCTGGTCATCGAACTGTATTCCAAGTAAGCAGTTCGGCTGACAAAAAGGATATTGCCCCTATGCAAAATAGCGGACTACTGAAACCGCGCATCATTGATGTGCAAAGTGTGTCGCCGGTGGAAGCCCGCGTCGTCATGGAGCCGTTCGAGCGGGGTTTCGGCCATACGCTCGGCAATGCCCTGCGGCGCATTCTGCTGTCTTCCATGCCGGGTTTTGCCCCGACCGAGGTCAGTATCGAAGGCGTGCTGCACGAGTACTCGGCCCTGGACGGGGTGCAGGAAGATGTTGTTGACATCCTGCTGAACCTCAAGGGTGTCGTGTTCAAGCTGCACAACCGTAGCGAAGTCACCCTGACCCTGAACAAGGAAGGTGAAGGCGTGGTTCGGGCTGGCGACATCGTCACCAGCCATGATGTGGAAATCATCAATCCCGATCACGTCATCGCCCACCTCTCCACCGGCGGCAAGCTGGCCATGGAGATCAAGGTCGAAAAGGGCCGTGGCTACGTTCCGGGTAACGTGCGCAACCTGGGTGACAACAAGAGCATCGGCAAGCTGGTGCTGGACGCTTCGTTCAGCCCGATCCGCCGTGTTGCCTACTTCGTTGAAAGCGCCCGGGTTGAACAACGTACCGATCTGGACAAGCTGATTGTAGAAATCGAGACCAACGGCGTTGTTGAGCCGGAAGAAGCCATCCGCTACGCGGCCCGGATTCTGATGGAACAACTGTCCGTGTTCGCCGACCTGGAAGGTACGGCGCCGTCCGTCGAATCGTCCAAGCCGATTCAAGTGGACCCGGTGCTGATGCGTCCGGTCGATGACCTCGAACTGACGGTGCGTTCGGCCAACTGTTTGAAGGCCGAGAACATCTACTACATCGGTGATCTGATCCAGCGCACTGAAAATGAGCTGTTGAAGACCCCGAACCTTGGTCGCAAGTCGCTTAACGAGATCAAGGAAGTGCTGGCCGCCCGCGGCCTGACTCTGGGTATGAAATTGGAGAATTGGCCGCCGGCCATGATTGAGCGCGCCTGACGCGCCCGATCAAGCTGGTTGCCAGGGACGCCTGCAGAACATAGAAAGGATTAACCATGCGTCACCGTTTGGGACTTCGCAAACTTAACCGTACCTCCAGCCATCGCCTGGCGATGCTGCGCAACATGTCCGTTTCCCTGCTGAAGCACGAGGCCATCAAGACCACGCTGCCGAAGGCCAAGGAACTGCGCCGTGTTGTCGAGCCGCTGATCACCCTGGGCAAGAACGCCACGCTGGCAAATCGCCGCCTGGCTTTCGACCGCCTGCGTGACCGCGACATCGTTGGCAAGCTGTTCAATGAACTGGGTCCGCGCTACGCCAACCGTCCGGGTGGCTACCTGCGTATCCTGAAGTGTGGCTTCCGCGTCGGCGATAACGCGCCGATGGCCTACGTCGAGCTGCTCGACCGCCCGGAAACCACCGAAGCACCGGTTGAGGTTGAAGCCGCTGAATAAGCGTTCAACACGCTGATGAAAAGCCAGGCCTGTGCCTGGCTTTTTTTTCTTTAGCGTCCGCTTCGCCGGGTGCATCCATCATCTCATTTGTTTTGTGCGGCGTTCCACGCTGCAGAGGACACGGTTAGGCTTATTCGTTCCATGCTTAATCCGCAACAACGCGCAGCGATTCATTATCTGGACGGCCCATGCCTGGTGCTGGCGGGTGCCGGTTCCGGCAAGACGCGCGTCATCACGCAAAAGATCGCCTATCTGGTTCAGGAATGTAATTACGAACCGCGGCACATCGCGGCGATTACCTTCACCAACAAAGCAGCGCGGGAAATGCAGGAACGGGTCGGCAAACTGCTCGGCAGTGGTCTCGCCGGTCAGTTGCAACTCTCGACCTTCCACTCTCTCGGGGTCCGCATCCTGCGTGAAGAAGCCGTTGCGCTGGGTTACAAGCCGCGCTTTTCGATCTTCGATAGCGCGGATTGTTATGGCCTGATTGCTGATTTGTCCGGTTCGGTAGATAAAGCCGTGAATCGTCGGCTGCAGAGCGTGATTTCCAACTGGAAAAATGCGCTGCTAAATCCGGATGCAGCCGCCGTCGTCGCCGAGAGTGAAACGGAAAAACTGGCCGCTCAGGTTTACCGCAGCTACGCCGCGACCCTGCAGGCGTATCAGGCAGTGGATTTTGACGACCTGATCATGCTGCCCGTCCGCCTCTTCACCGAACACCTGGCAATTCGCGACAAGTGGCAGAACCGCTTGCGTTACCTGCTGGTGGATGAATACCAGGATACCAATGCTTGCCAGTACCAGTTGTTGCGCCTGTTGGCGGGGCCGCGGGCCATGTTCACCGCCGTGGGGTATGATGACCAGAGTATCTATGGCTGGCGCGGTGCCGACATCGAAAACCTGCGGCGCCTGCCACAGGATTACCCGCAGTTACAGCTGATCAAGCTGGAACAGAACTACCGTTCCACCGTGCGCATCCTGAAAGCGGCGAACAACGTTATCGCCCACAACGAGAAGGTGTTCGAGAAAAAGTTGTGGTCGGATCTCGGCTTGGGGGATGCCATCACCGTCAGCGCCTGCAAGGACAGCGAAGTCGAGGCCTAGTCGGTGGTCATGAAGATGCAGGCCCACAAATTCGAGCAGCGGGCGACCTGGGGCGATTATGCGATTCTGTATCGCTCCAACCATCAGGCACGGGTTTTCGAGCAATACCTGCGCAACCAGCGGGTGCCGTATCTGCTTTCTGGCGGCCAATCGTTCTTTGAAAAGAGTGAAATCAAGGATCTGATCGCCTACCTCCGGCTGCTGGCAAACGAAGACGACGATCCGGCCTTCATCCGCGCAGCGACCACGCCCCGCCGCGGCATTGGCACCCAATCCCTGGAAGCGCTGGGCAGCTACGCCGGCCAGCGCCATGTCTCGCTCTTCGCTGCCTTGTTCGAAGAAGGGTTCACCCAGAAGCTGCAGCAGCGGCAGCTGGACAGCCTTCAGGAGTTTGGCAACTTCATCAACCGCCTGCAGTATCGGGCGCAAAAGGAGCCGGCGCAGCAGGTGCTGCCCGATCTGCTCCGCGCCATCGACTACGAGCGCTACCTCTACGACAGCGAGGAGGCGCGCTCCGCCGAGACCAAGTGGGCCAACGTGCTGGAATTCACCGGCTGGCTCAATCGCAAGGGTGAAGAAGAAAACAAGACCTTGGTCGAGCTGACCCAGACCATTGCGCTGATCAACATGCTCGACAAGCAGGACGAAGATGTCGATGCGGTTCAGCTGTCGACCCTCCACGCCGCCAAGGGGCTGGAGTTCAAACATGTGTTCCTGGTCGGCGTCGAGGAGGGCATCCTGCCGCACCGGGAAAGCGTGGAAACCGGGAAGATAGAGGAAGAGCGGCGGCTGATGTACGTCGGCATCACCCGGGCGCAACGGACGCTGCACCTCAGCTACAGCGAACGGCGCAAGCAGGCCAGAGAGTGGATCAGCTGCGAGCCGTCACGCTTCATCAGCGAAATGGGCAAGGACGACTTGCGCTTCAGCGGCGGCAAACAGGCCGCGCCGCCGGACAAGGCCGATAGCAGCGCCCGTTTGGCCGCGATGCGGGCCATGCTGGCGACGAAAAAGTGAGTGGCGGGTAAGCCCTGCTACGAATGGCGCCGACCGCTGCGGCCTTGCCAGCGTCTCAGTTCTGCGTTGAGTCCTGCCACGAACCCGGTGGCTGGACGGCTGGCGCGGCAAAGCGCATCAGCCGCCGATGATCAGGGATTGCCGACCAGATTACGGAGCCGGTTCGCCGCCTGGGTGATCCGGTCGTCGAGCCGGCGGGCGTCGTCCTGAATGGCGACGATCTGCTCGATCGCCTGCTGCGCCATGCTGACCAGGGTGTTTTCCTGGCTCTCGGTCAGACCCAGTTGTACAAAGGCCCGCTCCAGCCCGGTCAGGTAGCCATTGGCCGATTCCAGCGCCCGCAGGCGATTCTGCTGTTGGCTGGTTTCGATCTCGCCAAGGGTCTCGCCCAATTCTGACGCCACGGCCAGCACGCCCTGAGCCTGCTGCAGCCGCCAGGTCTCGCTGATCTGGGCGCCGATGCGGGCTTCAGCGATTTCCGCAAGAATGGCCAGATGATCGCGCAAACGGCCAACCCGGTCGGGGTCATCAACGGGAAGATTGGGCACCAGCAAGGTCAGCGCGTTGTAGTTGATCGCCAGCCGGTTGCTGAACTGGAAAATGCGTTGCAGGTTGCGGGCGTGGGACAGGATTTCCCGCTCAAGCTGGGTGCATTCACCCTGGGTGCTCAGGTAAAGGCTACCATCGGGCAGACGCAGTTCGACCAAGCCGACCAACTCGTATTGACGCAAGGCCCGAAACAGCGACTGGACCAGACTCGGCGCATCGCTGGCGGCAAAGGAATCCTTGATGAACTCGACGATGGTGCCCATTTCGCCCATCGACGACATCGCCGTAAAGGCCGCTTGCCGGGCGAAATCAGCTTGTCGGCGCAGGTCCTGGTAGGCCTGCAAAGCCCGTTCGGCGACCTGAATCTTGCGGGACAACTCTTCCGGCAGCACGGGCTTGACGATGAAGTCGTTGCCGCCGCAATCGTAGGCGGACAGCCGGGTGTCCACGTCGTCGTGCGCGGAGATGAAGATGATCTGCACCCGGTCATCGTCGATACGCAACTGACGGCAGACTTCCAGTCCGTTCATGCCCGGCATTTCCACGTCCAGCAGCACGATGTCCGGACGGGCATCGGGATTGGCGGCAACCGCTTTCAGGCAGGACGCTCCATCGGCGAAATCCTTGATGGCGTAGCCCAGCTCGTCGAACAGGAAACCCATGAGCATCCGGGCGGTGGGGTCGTCATCGACGATGAAAATGTTCAAGGAAGCGGTCATGGGGACGTGGGGAGTCAGGGAGCCGGGATGTTAGCCGGAAAACGCTGGTCCAGATCGTCCATCAGAACCCGCATGGCGTCACTCAGACGCAGCGCCAGTGCGAAAGTTTCCTCCGAACCCTGTTTGGCTGCCTGTTCGGTCTGCAATGCAATGGCGTGCAGGCCAGGCGCCGCCATATTGCTGCCCATGCCCTTCAGGCTGTGCGCCAGGAAGGCCAGATTGGACAGATCCCGATGTTCGATCAATGCAGCAATCCGCGTCGGCGAGGCGCCGTAGGTGTGGCGCAAGGTCTCGGCCAGTTTCAGCAGGAAATCGTGCTTGGCGTTGTAGCGTTCGGCCAGCACCGCCCAGTCAATCCGGGGATCGCCGGCCGAATCAGTGCTGGCTTCAGTGGCCTTGGCTACCGGAGCTTCAACGGGCGAAGGGACGGGCTGCGCCTGGAGTGCTGGAGAAGGGCTGACCGGAGAAGGGCTGGACAGCGTGAAATGCAGCAGAACCTGCACCAGCCGGTCGATATCCACCGGCTTGGTCAACTGCTCCACCATCCCTGCGGCGATACAGCGACTGCGTTCTTCCGACAGCGCGTGGGCGGTCAGGCCGACCACCGGCAGGCCAGGTGCAAGATGGTGCGCCTGCCGGGCAAATTCATAGCCATCCATCACCGGCATCTGCACATCGGTCAGCACCAGATCGAAGGCATCGGTGCCGCGCTGCTGCAGGATGTCCATCGCCTCGCGCCCATTGCCAGCGCTGAGCAGCCAGGCGCCTTCCTGACGCAGTATTTCTTCCAGCATCAGGCGATTGACCTCGTTGTCCTCGATGATCAGCAGGCGTAAGCCTGCCAGCCGTTCGCCGCCGTTGCCGGGTTGCTCGGTCAGTGCGGGTGCAGTCTCCAGGGCCGGGGCTTGCGGGAACGTAGCGTGCTGGAGCAATTGCCGTGGCCGGAAGGGACGCTCCAGGATGCGAACCCTATCCTGCCACGCGCTGGGGCAGCTTTCCCGGCCGGGCGTCAGCAGTAGCGTGCAGTTCAGACCTTGCTCAAGCGCCTGGCGGATCGAGGCCTGATTTTCCGGGGCAGCGAGCCAGTCCAGCGTCAGCAGGCATTCCGCGGTCTCGGGCAGGTTGGCGGTATCAAGAGACAGCGCTGACCGGCCGTTGGCGGCGAGAGTGGTTTCGAGTTTGGATTGCTCTTCCAGGCTCAAGCCGGCGTGGTACAGCGGCCGGGCAGGGGCTGGTGTCACGCTGGATACGTCCGCGGTCGTGGCCAGGGCTGCGCCTGGGATGAAGGCTGTGTCGGGGCTGGACAGCGGCAGGTGGCCAAAGAAGCGGCTGCCCTGTTCGCGCTGGCTTTCAGCGTGCAGATCGCCGCCCATTTGCTGCAGCAGGAAGCGGCTGACCGCCAAGCCCAGGCCGCTGCCGCCGTGGCGGCGGGTCGAACTCGGGTCGGCCTGTTCGAAGGGGGTGAATAGCCGATCCAGTTGTTCGGGGGACATGCCGATACCGGTATCGCTGAGCTCGAACAGCAACTCGCCGGCACGATGCGCCAGCCGCAGCCGGATGCTGCCACTGGGGGTGAACTTGATCGCGTTGTCGAGCAGATGGTTCAGCACCCGGGTGATCCGGGCCGGGTCGCCGCAGCCGGAGACAGGAAGATCGGGGGCTTCGTCGACCTGGAAATCCAGCCCCTGCTGGAAGGCGCGGGCAGCCAGCGGCGTGATGGCCTGATCCAGCACGTCGGCCAAACGGAAATCCACATGGTCCAGCTGGCAACGGCCCTGCTCCAGCCCGGAAAAATCGAGCACGTCATCCACAATGCCCAGCAGCGTGCGGCCAGATTCCTGGATACGGGAGAAATGCAGCTGCAAGGGGCTGCCCTCGCTCTTGCGCAGGCCGATGTGGGCAAAGCCGAGGATCGCATTCAGCGGTGTGCGAATTTCGTGGCTCATGTTGGCCGTGAACTGGCTGCGGGCGCGGGCCAGACGTTCCGCCTCTTCCAGCGCGGCCTGTTGCGCCAGTTCAATGGCCTTGCGGTGGCTGATGTCGCGGAAGAAGCCAACGGTGCCCAGCACCACGCCGCTTTCATCCACCACGGCGGTCTTGAAGGTTTCGTTCCAGCGTGCCGGACCGCCGGGCGTTGCCGGCCCCAATTGGCATTCGAAACTGCGGCTGCAACGGGAAGCCATGATCATGGCGTCTTCTTCCCGGTAGCGGACGGCCTGTTCCGGCGGCGCAAAACGCTCGTCCCGTTCGCCGATCATGTCCTCCGGCCGCAGCCCCAGGCGGGCGGCGACCCGCTGATTCACCACGACGAAGCGGCTGGCCGTGTCCTTGAACCAGACCGGGAACGGCAGGTTGTCGATCAGCGCCCGGAGGTAGCGGGACTGTTGCCGCAATTCACTGCTGCGGATGGCGACCTGCTGCTCCAGTTCCAGACGATGCAGCGCCAGTTCCCGCTGGCTGGCGCGCAAGGCCGTCTCGGCGGTGACCCGCTGGCTGATGTCGCGGAGGAAGGCGAACAGGCGACCATCGCTGACCGGGGAATAGGCGATGACCACTTCCACATGCCACTCCTGGCCATCCTTGCGCCGGTGCCGGGTTTCAAAGCGCAGGCTGCCCGCGGCGACCACCTGACTGAGTACCTGGGCAATCGCGGCGCCGTCCAGGCCGGCGTCGAGCTGTTGCAGCCGGGATTGCAGCAGTTCTTCCCGGCTGTAGCCGGACAGCGCGACATAGGCGTCGTTGACTTCGAGCAGATGACCGTGGATGTCCAGCATCCAGAAGCCGTCGGTGGCCGTGTCGATGATCGCCCGGTACAGCGCTTCCCTTTGCTGCAGCGCCTCCCGCCCGGCTTTTTCGGCGGTGATGTCCTGCAAGGTGCCCAGCGCATGCAGCGGCTGGCCATCGCTACGGTATTCCAGCGTGCCGCGCAGGCGCAGCCACTTCTGGCGACCGTCGGCAAACTGGAGCCGATGCTCGATCTGGTAGGCCTCGCCGCTGTGCTGGCCCCGGCCAAGCGTGCGGCGGACGCATGCCCGGTCGTCCGGGTGTACCCGTTCAATGAACACCGGATAGCTCGGGTGGGTGCTGGTCGGGTCACATTCGAGGATGCGATAGATTTCCGGAGACCAGGTCACCCGGCCATCGGGATATTCAAGCCGCCAGTGGCCCACCCCGGCCAGCCGCTCGGCACTTTCCAGGCCCAACTGCTGATCCAGCAGGGCCTGGGTCCGCTCGGCCATCTGTTGCGCCATCGCCTGGCGGGTATGGCGCAACTTGTCCCGGCTGTCGGCCAGGGTGTCCAGCGCCCGGTTCAGGCCGCGGGCCAGGTCATGCACCAGCGGTGCGGCTTCAGGAAAATGGTCGTGGCGGGAGAAGTCGCCGGTCTCGATCCGCCGCCCCATCCGGGCCACCGCCAGCAGCGGCCGGACGACCCGTCGCTCAAACCAGAAGGTCAGAATCCCGATCAGCAGCAGGACCAGCAGCACCGCCAGCCAGAACATCTGCCGCCAGTTCGGCAGTTGAGGCAGACCCAGGGATTCGCTGATCAGCTCCAGTTCCGTGCCGAAGTCCGCAGAGCCGGGGCGCAAGTCGGCCCGTTGATAGCGCCCCGGACGCTCGCCCACGCTCGGCTGCAAGGGGTCGCCCAGCATCGCCAGCAGGGCATCGGCGTCGATGCGATCCAGGTCGCGACCCAGCGCCAGCCAGATCTGGCAATCGCCGGCCAGGCTTTGTCGGGAGGTGACGAAGGGCTGGGTGACGCTACGAACCAGCGACTGGGCACAGGCGCTGATGCGGTCCGTGATCGGGGGACGGTTCAGTTCCAGCCGCGGGGTGCTGAGCCGCTGCGCGGAATCCTGCAGGCGCCAGGCCAGCCGGCTGCGAAGTTCGCTCTCCAGCAGGTTTTCCGCCTGGTGATGGAAAAACCACAACAACACCAGTACCGGGGCCAGTAGGGCCAGCGCAAAGCTTGCCGCCCAGCGCAGGGATCCGGATTGGGAACTTGCGGAGTCCTTCATCGAGAGGTTCGGGGTTTGCGGTGGGAACGGGTGGGGGCCGTGCGCCGCGCTAGTTGATTGGCGTTATGGTTTGAACCCGGATAGCTAGTACTCGCATTCGGATTGAGTCGCAATCCTTGCAAATGTCTTGCAATCAGCGATGGCGCTGCAATGCCTGCTCCAGCGCCTGCAAGCCGGCCAGCGCCGCCAGGGGCAGACCGACGGCGCGGCCGCCGCCGACCTCGGCTTCGCGCAGATTCAGCCGGATCAGCGGCTGCCCGAGGCCCTCGCCAAACCAGCGGACGGTGGGTATGGCCGTGCCGGCGCCGATCTCCAGCACGACCAGCTTGTCCACCCCGCGCCGCCAGCGCTCCAGGGCCTGCTGCTGGGCGCGGGTGCGCTCGGCCAGCCAGCCCCAGTCGCCGAACATCAGGATGTTGGGGCGCGCCAGGCGGCCGCAAGCCGGACAGCGGGGCAGTTCGCCCAGCCACTCGCAGCGTTCCGCATCGATGCTGACCGCCAGTGGGTCGGCCGGATGAATGCGCTCGCAGCAGGGTTCAAGACATTGCAGATGATGGATGGAGCCATGCACCTCGCAGACCCGCTCGGGCGGCACGCCGGCTTTCTGGAACTGGCCATCGACATTGCTGGTAAAGACGAACAGCCCCTGGGGCATCCGGGCGGCCCAGGTCTGGAGCAGCGCGAAGCCGGCGTGGGGCGTGGCGCTGCGGTAACGCGCCAGCCTATGCCCATAAAAGCCCCAGGCCAGACGCGGGCTGCGGACGAAACTGTCGGGGCAGGCGATCTCGCTGAAGTCCAGCCGGGCGCGGCCCAGCGCCGGATAGGCCCGCCACAGGCCTTCGCGGCCGCGAAAATCCGGCAAGCCGGAATCGACGCCCATGCCGGCGCCGGCGGTGACCAGCAGCCCGTCGGCCTGCATCAGCCAGTCTGCCGCCCGCGCCAGGGCGGCATCGAGATCGTTCATGGTCATGCTCCCGGCAAAAGCACGCATTGTGCGGCGTCCGCCGGGTGACAGGGGGATTCCGTACAATGCCGGCCGATCGGGAATGAGGTGAAACATGGGCATGGCAAGGTGGCTGGTCGGGATGGGAATGGGCTTGGTGTTGCCGGCGCTGGCGCTGGCGGCGGAAGGGCTGCCGCCGTCGGTGCAGCAGGCGCTGAATCAGGCGCGGATCCCCGCCGGCCAGGTGGCGGTGGCGATCCAGCCGTTGGACGGCCGGGCGCCGCTGCTGCAACACAATGTCAGCCAGCCGCTGAATCCGGCTTCGGTGATGAAACTGGTGACCACCTACGCCGGCCTCAAGCTGCTCGGCCCGGCGGCAACCTGGAAGACCGGCGCCTGGAGCGACGGAGAAGTCAGCAGTGATGGCCGTCTGGACGCCCCGCTTTACCTGCGCGGCAGCGGCGACCCCAAGCTGGTGCTGGAACATTTCACGGCGCTGCTGCGCCAGCTGCGGGTGCGCGGGTTGCGCGAACTGAACGGCGATCTGGTGCTCGACCGCTCGGCTTTTGCCCTGCCTGGCGAAGATCCCGGCAACTTCGACGCCCGGCCGATGCGCCCCTACAACATCGGCCCCGACGCGCTGCTGATCAACTTCCGCGCCATCAACCTGAATCTGCGCCCGGAAAACGGCCAGGTCCGGGTGCTCAACGACACCCCGGCGGAAGGGCTGCGCCTCGATAACCGGCTGAACCTGACCCAGGAGGAATGCGGCGACTGGAAGGACAAGCTGGGGCTGCGCCTGCGCGAAGAGGGGCGCGGCGCCTGGCGTCTGGAACTCACCGGCAATTTCTCGAGCCAGTGCGGCGAAAAGGTCTTCAACCTGGCGCCGCTGGGGGCGGATGCCCAGGTGGAAAGCCTGTTCCGGGCGCTGTGGGGCGAGCAGGGCGGCAGCTTCCGCGGCCGGGTGCGCAGCGGGGTGATGCCGGTCGGCGTGCGGCTGCTGGCGCAGACTGAGTCGCCGACCCTGGTCGAGGTGATCCGCGACATCAACAAATACAGCAATAACGTGATGGCCCGGCAGTTGTTCCTGGCGCTGGACGAGCAGCAGCCGGCGACGCTGGAATCGGCGCGGCGGCGGGTCAAGACCTGGCTGTTGAGCCGCAGCAGCCAGTTTGCCGACGTCGAGCTGGACAACGGCTCCGGCCTTTCCCGCCGCGAGCGGATCAGCGCCCAGAGCCTGATCCGCCTGCTGCAACTGGCGTGGAACGACCCGCTGATGCCGGAATTCATCGCCAGCCTGCCCATCGTCGGGGTCGATGGCACGATGCAGAAGCGGCTGGTCGATTCGGCTGCCGGCGGCCAGGGCCACATCAAGACTGGGACGCTGGAAGGGGTCAAGACC
>JBEBBF010000069.1:0-3277 GCA_041158545.1 Pseudomonadota bacterium
GATTTCGCTGTTGTTGCGGTACTCGATGATGCCGGGGTAGAGGTCTTTCCAGGCCTTGGTGAACAGGGCCTTCTTCGACATCACGTCCTCGTTGGCATCGAGGATGATGACCTTGGACTTGGGCTTGGACGCCTTGAAATAGTTGGCGACCAGACAGGCGCGCTCGTAGGGTCCGGGCGGGCAACGATAGGGCGCCTTCGGGATGGCAATGGCGTAAACGCCGCCGTCGGGCATCGCTTCCAGCTGCTTGCGCAGCGCCACGGTCTGCGGGCCGGCCTTCCAGGCGTGCAGGATGCGGGACTGGGCATCGGGCTTTTCCATGCCGGCAACCTGATCCCACATGAAATCCACACCGGGGGACAGCACCAGCCGGTCATAGGTCAGCGTGCTGGAGGATTTCAGGCTGACGGTCCGCTTGGCGGTATCCACGCCGACGACCTCATCCTGAATCACCCGGACGCCCCAGCGATTCTTCAGGTTGTCGTAGCTGACGGTGATGTCGTCCATGGTCTTCTGACCACCGATCACCAGGTTGGAAATCGGGCAGGAAATGAAGCTCGGGTTGCGCTCGACCAGCGTCACCTGCACCGCGCCATCACTCCACATCCGCAGGTATTTGGCCACCGTTGCGCCACCAAACCCGCCGCCCACCACCACCACATGCCCACTGGACTTGACCCCAGCGGCGCAGCCGTACAGCGAAGCCATCGCCCCGGCTGCCGCGCCCATCTTCAGAAAATCCCGCCGTTTCATCAGCATCATGGTCAATTCCCCTTATTTCTGTGCGGCAAAGTAGGTAGCCACCAGATCCAGCTGCTCGTCGGTGTAGCCCTTGGCGATCTGGTTCATGATGGAGGCGGGTTTGTCACCGCTCTTGAAGTCGGCCAGCTTCTGCAACAGCCGGGTTTTCTCGACGCCGGCCAGGGCATCCAGACCCGAACCGGGAACGGCCTTGCCGTTGGTGCCGTGACAGTTGGCGCAGGTGGCGGCGAGATTGCGGCCGAGATTGGGGTCTGCCGCCTGGGCCGATCCGATGCTTGCCAGCAGGCAGACTGCGGCAACGGGAATTGACAATTTCATTGAGGTCTCCTTCCTCTTATCTCCGTGGTGTTTGCTGTCGCACAACGTCGGGATACCCATCGCCGCAGCAACTCCGGAGAGTAACGTTCCCGACGGGAAAAATCATGCTGTGCCGCAACAATATTAGCCGTTGACTATATAAGAACTTGGTTATAAATTGATTCTTAGCCTAAATCAAAAAAACTACCCCATGGATGAGACGAATCAAGCGCATAGCCTGTTCTATCCCCCTGCCCGCGACCCCGACTCCGCGCCACAAGCCACGGAAGTTTGGGGATTTCTGCTGCCGGGCATCCATGCAAGACAGCCACGGAACAGCCGGTAAGCCGGGCGAGACTGGCCTCTCGCTCCCTGCCTTACCAAGAGATCGCACCCCCTGAATCTGGAAACTGGAGGAACACAAGTCCATGGGCGACTTCATCAAACAACCCGGGCACCTGCGGCGCGCCCCGGAGAATTTCTTGTCGGAAACCGACATTCAGGCCGTAGGCGGCGGCCGGCGGGATTTTCTCCGCAAGAGCTTCCTGACCGCTGCCGCAGCCGTGGCCGCCCCGGTCGCTGCGCGGGCGAGCGAGGGTGACCCCGCCATCCTCGAACTGCCCGAGTGGTCCACCACCCTCGGCCAGCCGGTGGCCACCCGCCCCTACGGCGAGCCGTCGAAATACGAAAGCCAGCTGCTGCGTCGCGAATCCCCCGGCCTGACCCGGGTTGGCGGCGCTTCCGTGTCCTTCTGCCCGCTGCAAGGCCTGTTCGGGATCATCACCCCGTCCGGCCTGCATTTCGAGCGTCATCACCAGGGCTGGCACGACATCGACCCGTCCAAGCACCGGCTGATGATCAATGGCTCCGAGCCGTCCTTCCTGAAGGCCCCCAAGGTCTACACCATGGACGAGCTGATGCGCCTGCCCTCCGTGTCCCGCATCCATTTCATCGAATGCGGCGCCAACACCGGCCTGGAATGGGGCAACGTCGCGGTGCCGACGGTGCAATACACCCACGGCATGCTGTCCTGCTCGGAATTCACCGGCGTGCCGCTGCGCCTGCTGCTCGATGACTGCGGCGTCGATTACAAGAAGGCCCGCTACATCCTGGCCGAAGGCGCCGACGGCTCCTCGATGACCCGGACGATTCCGATGGAAATGGTCGAGTCCGGCGAAGTGCTGGTCGCCTACGGCATGAACGGCGAAATGCTGCGTCCGGAAAACGGTTACCCGCTGCGGCTGGTGGTGCCCGGTGTCCAGGGCGTGTCCTGGGTCAAGTGGCTGCGCCGGATCGAAGTTGGCGACAAGCCCTACGCCACCAAGGACGAAGCGGTGCACTACATTGACCTGCAGCCGAACGGCCTGCATCGCCAATACACCTCAGTACAGGAGTGCAAGTCGGTCATCACCACCCCGTCCGGCGGCCAGACCCTGCTGAACCAGGGCTTCTACAACGTCTCCGGCGTCGCCTGGTCCGGCCGCGGCCGCATCAAGCAGGTCGATGTCTCCTTCGACGGCGGCATGAACTGGAAGACCGCCCGCCTGGAAGGCCCAATCCAGAACAAGGCGCTGACGCGCTTCAACGTGAATTGGGTCTGGGACGGCAAGCCCGCCATCCTGCAATCCAGCGCCATCGACGAGACCGGCTATGTCCAGCCGAGCTACGGCCAGCTGCGCAAGGTTCGCGGCACCAAATCGATTTATCACAACAACGCCATTCAGTCCTGGAAGGTTGCCGAAAGTGGGGAGGTCACGAATGTTCAGGTTCTCTAAGACGCTCATCGCGTTTGCCTTGGCTGCGGTTGCCGGTGGCGCCCTGGCGTTCGACAACTTCAGCGGTATCGGTCGTCCGGCCACCCCTGCGGAAGTCAAGGCCTGGGACATCGACGTCCGCCCCGACTTCAAGGGCCTGCCCAAAGGATCGGGCAATGTCGAGCGCGGTAACGAGCTGTTCGAGGAAAAGTGCGCCTCCTGCCACGGCTCCTTCGGTGAATCCAACGAAGTGTTCACCCCGCTGATCGGCGGCACGACCAAGGACGACATCAAGAACGGCCGCGTGGGCGGCTTCCTGACCGGCGACATTCCGCAGCGCACCACCTTCACCAAGGTGGCGACGATCTCCACGATCTTCGACTACATCCAGCGCGCCATGCCCTGGACGGCGCCGAAGTCGCTGAAGCCGGACGACGTTTACGCCATCCTCGCCTACTTCCTGA
>JBEBBF010000070.1:0-3672 GCA_041158545.1 Pseudomonadota bacterium
GACGGCGTTGCGCAATGTGGTCCAGTCCTGCCTCGAGCAAGGGGTGGAATACCTGACGGTGTTCGCCTTCAGTTCCGAGAACTGGAAACGACCGCCGGAAGAAGTCGGGATGTTGATGCAGCTGTTCATCAAATCCCTGAAAAAGGAAATCCGGCGTCTGGAGAGCAACGAGGTCCGCTTGCGGATCATCGGCGATCTCAGCCGCTTCGATCCCAAATTGCAGGCGATGGTCAAGGAAGCCGAGCAGCGTACGGCTGGCTTCACCAAGCTGAATTTCACGATTGCCGCGAATTACGGTGGCCGCTGGGACATCCTCCAGGCTGCGCAGAAGCTGGCACTGGCGACCGGTGGTCAGGCCGACCAGTGGACCGAAGCCGATCTGTCCCGGCATCTGTCGATGAATTTCGCCCCCGAGCCGGATTTGTTCATTCGTACCGGTGGTGAAAAGCGGATCAGCAACTTCCTGCTGTGGCAACTGGCTTACACCGAGTTGTACTTTACCGACGCCCTGTGGCCGGAATTCAATGGCAAGTCGCTGAAGGCGGCCATTGACTCCTTTGGTCAGCGGGAGCGTCGTTTTGGTCGGACCAGCGAACAAGTGGCGCAGGACAAGGCAGCCTCGGGTTCGTAATTCAGGGGTTGCCCCGTGCTCAAGACACGTCTGATTACCGCGTTTTTCCTGCTGGCCGGCTGTCTGCCGGCCCTGTTTTATCTGCCGCAGCTGGGCTGGGGCGTGCTGGCTGCTGGCGTTGCCGGTCTGGCAGCCTGGGAGTGGGGCGGCTTTTTACGCGCTTCCGCGCCGGCGCGACTCGGCTTTGGTTTGGCGATGACTGCGGTTTGCCTGGCCGTGCTGCTGGGTTTTCCCGCCCTGTTCAATGTGGGCGATGCGGGTTTCAATCCGGCGCCGCTGCTCCCGGCTTATCTGCTTGCCGGTGCATTCTGGGTGCTGCTCGTGCCGCTGTGGATGCGGCAGCGCTGGCAGATCGAAGTCGGGTTTCCCGGTTATCTCGCCGGCTGCGTGGTGATTTTCCCCACCTGGCTGGCTTTGGTGCAGTTGCGCGGCGAAGACCTGCGCCTGTTGCTGTTCGCGCTGGTGCTGGTCTGGATCGCCGATGTTGCTGCGTATTTTTCCGGTCGCCGCTTCGGTCGGCGCAAGCTCGCTCCCAGCATCAGTCCGGGGAAAACCTGGGAAGGCGCGGTCGGCGCAACGCTGGTGGTGCTGCTGATTGGCGGCGCCGTGATTCAGGCTCAACAATTGTCCTGGTTGTGGCTGCTGGTGCTGCCGGTCTGGACGGCGGTCAGCATCGTTGGCGACCTGTTTGAATCCCTGCTGAAGCGACAGGCCGGCATCAAGGACAGCAGTCAGATTCTCCCCGGCCACGGTGGCATCCTGGATCGTATCGATAGCCAGACTTCGACCTTGCCGCTGGTTGCCTTGATCTGGTTGTTGATCCGGAGCGGAACATGAGTTTGCAGACCCTGACCCTGCTGGGTTCCACCGGCTCCATTGGTGTCAGCACCCTGGATGTGATCCGGCGCCATCCCGAGCGCTTCAAGGTGCATGCCCTGTGCGCGCACCGCCAGGTGGACAAGCTGGCCGAGCAATGCCTGGAATTTTCGCCCCGCTTTGCGGTGGTCCGGGATGAGGTCCTGGCGGAAGACCTGCGGCAGAAACTGCGGGCACTGGGCTGCGATACGGCCGTTCGCCATGGCGAAGCGGCCCTTGCGGAGATGGCTGCGGCACCCGAAGTCGATACCGTGATGGCGGCCATCGTCGGTGCCGCCGGGCTGGTTCCGACGCTCGCTGCGGCCCGTGCCGGCAAAAAGATTTTGCTGGCCAACAAGGAAGCCCTGGTCATGGCTGGCGCGCTGTTCATGGCGGCCGTTGAGGCCGGTGGCGCCCGTTTGTTGCCGGTGGATAGCGAACACAACGCGATTTTTCAGTCGCTGCCCGCTGATTTTCAGCGTGGCCTGCGGGATAACGGGGTGCGTCGTTTGTTGCTGACTGCGTCCGGCGGCCCTTTCCGCAACACGCCGCTGGAGGCGCTGCTGCAGGTGACGCCGGATCAGGCCTGTGCACATCCGAACTGGGTGATGGGCCGGAAGATTTCGGTGGATTCGGCAACGATGATGAACAAGGGGCTGGAGGTGATCGAGGCCCATTGGTTGTTCGGCGTGCCGCCGGAGAAGATTCAGGTTGTGGTGCATCCCCAGAGCGTCATTCATTCGATGGTGGAATATTGCGACGGATCGGTGCTGGCTCAACTCGGCAATCCGGACATGCGTACCCCCATCGCCCATGCCCTGGCGTACCCGGACCGGGTGGATTCCGGGGTGAATAGTCTGGATATTTTCCAGATTGGCCGTTTTGATTTCCATGCGCCGGATTTCGAGCGCTTCCCCTGTCTGCGGCTGGCCTATGCCGCAATCGAACACGGCGGTACCTTGCCGGCCATCCTCAATGCCGCGAATGAAGTGGCGGTGGAGGCTTTCCTTGCGCAGCGCTTGCCCTTCCTCGGCATTCCGCGTCTGGTGGAGTCGGTCATGGACACGATTCCGGTCATGACGCCGCATCAGCTGGAGGATGTGCTGGAAGCCGATGCCCAGGCCCGTCGCCTTGCCACCACGCTGCTGGCGGACGTTGCCGCGTGACGTATTACCTGCATCAGCTTCTCGCTTTCCTGCTGGCGCTGGGTTTGCTGGTTACGGTCCATGAGTTGGGCCATTACCTGGTTGCGCGCTGGTGTGGCGTTCAGGTTTTGCGCTTTTCCGTGGGATTTGGCCGGACGCTTTGGCAAAGGACGGCTGCGGATGGCACGGTCTGGGCAATCGGCGCCATTCCGTTGGGCGGTTACGTCAAGATGCTGGGCGAGGAGGAGGGGGACGACATCCCCGTGGCCCAGCAAAAACTGGCCTTTAACCGCCAGGTGGTCTGGAAACGTAGCGCCATCGTGGCGGCGGGGCCGTTAGCCAATTTTCTGCTGGCATTCCTGTTGTACTGCGCGGTGTTTTTTGTCGGCAGCGAGGAGTTGCTGCCGGTGCTGGGAACGCCGCAACCGGGCAGCGTTGCCGCCCAGGCCGGGCTGAGCCATGGCCAGAAAGTGCTTAGTGTCGATGGCGAGCCGGTGGCCACTTGGCAGGATTTCCGTTGGCTGCTGTTGAAAAAGGCGGGGGACAGTGAGTCGGTCCAGCTGGAGGTCATCAACGAAAAGGATGAAATCAGTCAGCATCTCCTGTTCCTGACGACGATCGTCGAGTCCGGCTGGGAAGGTGAGGCGCTGGACCGCCTCGGGCTGACAATTTATCGCCCCTTCCTGCCCCCTGTGATTGGCAAGGTGCTGCCCGATGGTGTCGCTGATCGGGTTGGTCTGCAGCAGGGGGACGAATTCGTCGAGATCGACGGTAAGGAAGTCGATTCCTGGATACAGGTTGTTCAGGCGATTCGCGGTGCGGCGGATCGTTCCATGGAGCTTGTGGTACTCCGGCGGGGCGAGTTTCGCGAGTTCCGAGTGACGCCGGAAGCGGTGGAGGATCGCATCGGCCGGATCGGCAAGATCGGTATTGCCGCTCCTCAGCCCTCCGAGGAACTGAATATTCGCGCCAATGTGCGTTATGACCTGTTCAGCTCGGTAATCAAGGCCGCGCGGGAAACCGGGGACAAAACCTGGTTTT
>JBEBBF010000071.1:0-13407 GCA_041158545.1 Pseudomonadota bacterium
CGCGTTCAACGATACGGTGCAGGCGATGGTCCGCGGCGAAGGCGACGGCCGCTTCACCGGTGACACCTGCAGCAAGGGCGGCGAGCTGCGTCGCTGCGACTGGAACAACGTCGCGCTGCGCAACAACCGTGGCCAGCTGATGGGCATCATGTCGCTGGTGCTGGACATCAGCGACCAGTGGCAGGCGGAAGTCGAACTGCGCCGCAACGAGCAGATGTACCGGGCGCTGGTGGAGACCTGTCCGGATGCGATCCTGCTGGCCGACCTCAGCGGCCGCATCCAGATGGCCAACCAGCAGTGCGCGCATCTGCATGGCTTCGACAGCCTGGCCGACCTGATCGGTCTGCCGGTGCAGCAACTGGTCGCCCCGGAAGAGCGGGAACGCTTCCATCAGGAGATTCTGGCGGTTCCCGATGAATTCATCGGCTTCGTCAGCCATCGGGAACTGATGATGTGCCGCGGTGAGGATCAGCGTTTCCTCGCCGAGTTGTCCTACACCACCATCCTCTGCACCAGCACCCAGGAGCCCTCCGGCCTCGTCCTCGTCTGCCGCGACATCAGCACCCGCCGCCGCATCGAGCGGGAACTGGAAGCCCATCGCCTCAGCCTGGAAGAACTGGTCCGCGAACGCACCGCCGAGCTGGACTCGGCCCGGGTGCTGCTGTCACAGATCATCGATTCGCTGCCGATGCCGGTGGTGGTGCTTGACCGGGAACACCGGGTCACCCACTGGAACCGGGCCAGCGAAAGCGCCCTGGCGATGCCGGCGCAGCGGATGCTGGGCAGCTCCGACCACTGGCGGCCCTTCTACCCCGGACCGCGCCCCATCCTCGCCGATCTGGTGATGGACAACGACACCGCGCAAATGCTGGAACTTTACGGCCCGCGCTACCGGCCGTCGCCGCTGATGCCCGGCGCCTACGAAGCCGAGGATTATTTCCCCGGCTTCCGCCGCTGGATGGCCTTCACCGCGGTGCCGCTGCGCGACGCCCAGGGCCGGACCATTGGCGCCATCGAAACCCTGCTCGACATCAGCGAGCGCAAGCAGGCGGAAGAAACCCTGGTCAAGGCACGGCAGTTGGCCGAATCCGCCGCCCGGCTGAAGGGCGAATTCCTCGCCAACATGAGCCATGAAATCCGCACGCCGCTCAACGCGGTGATCGGCATGGCCCACCTGCTGCTGAAAACTCCGCTCAACGACAAGCAGCAGGACTACACGCTGCGCATCCAGAACGCCGGCAAGATGCTGCTCGGCCTGCTCAACGACATCCTCGACTTCTCGAAGATCGAAGCCGGCCAGCTGAATCTGGAACACACCAGCTTCGTCCTCGACGACATCCTCGACAACGTCACGACGCTGATCCAGGGCCGTGCCCAGGAAAAGGGTCTGGAAATCCACTTCGCGATCGACCCGGACCTGCCGACCCGGCTGATCGGCGACCCGCTGCGGCTGGCGCAGATTCTGACCAACCTGCTCTCCAACGCCGTCAAATTCACCGCCCACGGCCAGGTCGTCAGCTTCTTCCGCGCCGTCGCCCGCGACGGCCAGAAGATCAAGCTGGAAGTCGCGGTCCAGGATAGCGGGATCGGGATGACCCCCGATCAACAGGAAAAACTGTTCCAGGCCTTCAGCCAGGCCGACACCTCGACCACCCGCAAATACGGCGGCACCGGCCTCGGACTGACGATCTGCCGCCGGCTCTGCCAGATGATGGGCGGGGAAATCTGGGTCGAGAGCAAGCCCGAATGCGGCAGCACCTTCACCTTCAGCGTCTGGCTCGATGGTCAGCCGCAGACCGACGCCCAGCCCGCGCCCGGCCACACCCGCAGCCAGCTGGCGCTGGTGGTGGACGACAACCAGCTGGCGCGGACCATCCTCAGCAGCCTGCTCAGCCGCCTCGGCTTCACCGTCGAAATCGAATCCGGCGGCCCGGCGGCGCTCGCCCGGTTGCGCGACGCCGGCCGCCCCTTCGTCGAATGGCTGTTCATCGACTGGAACATGCCCGGTCTCGACGGGCTGGAAGTCGCCCGGACCATCCGCGCCGAATTCACCCGCCAGCCGCGGCTGGTGATGGTCACCGCCGCCGAACCCCAGGCGCTGGAAGAAGCCGCCCAGGCCGGAGACATCGACGCGCTGCTGACCAAGCCGGTGATCTTCGCCCAGCTGGAAAAACTGCTGGACCGTCTGGAAGGCCGTGGCGGCAGCGCCCGCCCCAGCGTGCCGCGCAGCCCGGCGCGGCTGGCCGGGATGAAGGCCCTGCTGGTCGAGGACATCCCGACCAACCAGCTGATCGCCTGCGAAATGCTGCGCGAAATGGGCGTCACCGTTGAAGTCGCCAACAACGGGCTGGAAGCCCTGGCCGCCATCGGCCCGCATCCCGGCCGCTACGACCTGGTGCTGATGGACGTGCAGATGCCGGAAATGGACGGCCTGGAGGCCACCCGCCGGCTGCGCTCCAATCCGGCGCTGCAGGGCCTCCCTATCATCGCGATGACCGCCCACGCCCTGGAAAGCGAACGGGAACGCTGCCGGCAATCCGGCATGAACGACTTCCTGGCCAAGCCCATCGAGCCGCAGGCGCTGGAAGCCAGCCTGCTGCGCTGGCATCGCCAGACCGGGCCGCAGCACGCCACACCGCAAAGCCCGGCCCCCAGCGAAGATTTCCTGCTGCGGGAAATCACCCCGGACGTCCGCCTGCCGGGCATCGACCTGCGCGACGGCATGCGGCGGATGATGAACAAGCCGCGGCTCTACACCAAGGTGCTGCACGACTTTCTCAAGCGCTTCCACAACGAAGTCGCCGAGATACGCAGCGAGCTGCAACGGGGCGACCAGGGCAGCGCCGAGCGCCGCGCCCATAGCCTGAAAGGGCTGGCCGGAACCATAGGCGCCACCCATCTTTACCAGCAGTCCGGCGAACTGGAATACCGGCTCCGCGCCCGCAACGTCGATCCCCAGGACGACCTCGCCGCCTTCGCCGTGGCGCTGGATGAAGTCATCACCGGTCTGCGCGCCTACTTCGGCGAACACTGAGGCATCCTCACCCGATCTCTGCAATGCGCAATTCGCGGTACGCAACTGATACAGCGGCCCGTGGAGCATTTGCCTGCCCGTGCCTCGTCGGGCAAAATCGGGAATGAGGAGAGAATCAACAAAAATGACACAACGCACAGAAAATCCACACGATTCCGCATTTGTGCCAGCCGTAGCCGACGAGCTGGAACACCTGTCCCTGGAAGAGATCGCCAAGTGCAACCGGCATGGCAATCAGGCCAGGGCGCTGGACCTGCCCTGCGGCGATGGCCACCATTCTCTGGCGATGGCCGAACTCGGCGCCCAGGTGCTGGCCATCGACAACGAGGCCTATGGCAAACAGGTCCGCGCCCGCGCCCTCGGTGCCAGCCTGCGCGATCTGCTGGTGTTCCAGAGCGGTTCCTTGCCGCAGCCCGGCGCCCTCGGCGACAAGGCTTACGACGTGATTTTCTGTCACCACGGCCTGCACACCCTGCCGTACAAGGACGCCAAGACCGCCGTCAAGCAACTGCTGAAGCACCTCAAGATCGGCGGCAAGCTGTTCCTCTCGACCTACGGCCTGTATTCCGAGCTGGGCGACACCTACGCCGACCGGGAGGAAACCATCCTCTCCCGCTTTGGCCCGCTGGATGCGGCCGTCGCCCAGAAATACAACCTCCCCGGCCCGGTCTGTTTGTACAGCGAACGGGATCTTTTCCTGTTGATCCTCGAATCCGGCGGCGGCGTGCTGCGCACCTTCACCACCACCTACGGCAGCGTCAAGGGCGTCGCCGTCCGCATCTGAACCGTATTGACCCGGATTTTGCACGGCGCGTTGCACGACGATCCACCCGCCCTGCCCCCGGTTTTCCCGGCCCGGCGCTGGGGCCGCATCCGGGTTGAACGACCGGCCGGGATCATTCCGAGGATGAGGCGATGAAACGAATCGGCATCGACCTGGGCGGCACCAAGATCGAACTGGTCGCACTGGACGAAAACGGCCACAGCGTCTGGCGGGAACGCATCGCGGCTCCCCGCGGCGATTACCGGGCGACGCTGGACGCGCTGGTCGCACTGGTGCAGCGGGCCGAGCAACGGCTGGGCGAAACCGCCAGCCTGGGCATCGGCATTCCCGGTGCCGAATCCCTCGTCAGCGGCCTGATCAAGAATGCCAACTCGACCTGGCTGATCGGGCAGCCGCTGCGCCAGGATTTGCAGGACCGGCTGCAGCGGGAAGTCCGGCTGGCCAACGACGCCAACTGCTTCACCCTCTCCGAAGCGGTCGATGGCGCCGGTGCTGGCGCGGCTTCGGTCTTTGGCGTGATCCTCGGCACCGGTGTTGGTGGCGGCATCGTCATTCATGGCCGCATCCTGGTTGGTGCCAACGCCATCGCCGGCGAATGGGGCCACAACCCGCTGCCCGGCCTGGAACGGGAAACGCCGCCCTACCCGGCCTGCTATTGCGGCCGGCTGGGCTGCATCGAAACCTATCTGTCCGGCCCGGCGCTGAGCGCCGACCACGCGCTGCATCACGGCGAACAGCGGACCGCCCGCGAGCTGGCCCAGGCCGCCGCTGCCGGCGATCAGCACGCCCGCGCCAGCCTGCATCGCTACTGCGGCCGTCTGGCGCGGGCGCTGGCCGGGGTGATCAACCTGCTCGACCCGGAAGTGATCGTCCTCGGTGGTGGCCTGTCGCAGATTCCCCTCATTTACCAAGTCGTCCCGGAACTCTGGGGCGAATTCATTTTTTCCGACCAGGTCCGCACCCGGCTGCTGCCGCCACGCTGGGGCGATGCCTCCGGCGTCCGCGGCGCCGCCTGGCTGTGGCCACCCTGTTGAGATCGCCATGACCCAGATGCAATGCTTCGCCGGCAAGATCGCCGACCTGGAAGGCCGCCCCAGCGCCATCCGCAAACTGCCGCTGCACGGCCCGTTCGAAATCGGCCCCGAGGGCATCGTCGGCGACGAGCAGGCCGACCGCCGCGTCCATGGCGGCCCGGAAAAGGCCATCCACTTTTTCCCGCAGGAAAACTACGCCCGGCTGGCCGCCGCCTTCCCGGAACGGGCTGACAGCTTCATTCCCGGCAGCATCGGCGAGAACCTCAGCTGCGCCGGCTGGCCGGATGCCGCACTCTGCATCGGCGACGTCTTTGCGCTGGGCGAGGCACAACTGCAGCTTTGCCAGCCGCGCACCCCCTGCTGGAAAATCGACAGCCGCTATGGCCTGGAAGGACTGGCGCTGTACATTGCCAATCACGGTCTCGCCGGCTGTTATTTCCGCGTACTGCGACCGGGCCGGGTTGAAGCCGGCGCCAACTGGCAATTAATTGCCCGCAACCCGGAACCCTGGCATCTCGACGCTGCCTTTCAGTTTCTCAATGAAGTTCGGCCGGATCAGACCCGGCTGCAACAACTGATTGCCGAGCCGGGCCTGGCCCGACACTGGCAGCGCAAACTGGAACAACGACTGGACTGGCTGCAGAAAAACACCTGACCGGTTTCACGTGGAACGACCCATGCCCTGGCTCAAACTCTTTCTCCCCTTCGCCTTTGGCTACTTCATCTCCTACCTGTACCGCACCGCCAACGCCATCATCGGCCCGGTGCTGGCCCAGGATCTCAGCCTCAGCGACAACGCCCTCGGGCTGCTGACCAGCACCTACTTCCTCGCATTCGGCCTCGCCCAACTGCCGCTGGGCATCCTGCTCGACCGCTACGGTCCGCGGCGGGTCGAAGCCGGATTGCTGTTGTTTGCCGCCGCCGGCTCGGCGCTCTACGCCCAGGCCGACGGGCTGACCCAGCTGGCCATCGGCCGCGGCCTGGTCGGCCTGGGGGTTTCCGCCTGCCTGATGGCCTCGTTCAAGGCATTTTCCCTGTGGTTCCCGCCAGAACGCCAAGCCTCGCTGACCGGCTGGATCATGGCCTCCGGTGGCCTCGGCGCATTGGCCGCCGCCACGCCGATGGAAATGGCCTTGCAGCTGACCTCGTGGCGGAATGTCACGATGGGGCTGGCGATTGTCACGCTGGGCGTCAGCGCGCTGCTGATGCTGCTGGTGCCCGACCAGCCCAAATCAGCCAGCTCCGGCATCCATTTCCGCGATCAACTGCGCAGCATCGCCGACATCTACCGCCACCCGCATTTCCGCCGCTACGCCCCGCTGGCCTTCGCCAGCACCGGTGGTTTCCTGGCGATTCAGGGCCTGTGGGCCAGCCGCTGGATGAACGTCATGGAAGGGCTGCAGCGCGCCGCCAGCGCCGAACGGCTGACGATCATGAACCTGGGCATGCTCGCCGGCTTCCTGTTCATGGGCTTCTTCGCCACCGCGCTGGTCCGCCGCGGCGTCAATCTGGCCAAGGTCTATCAATACTCGATGCTCTCGGCGCTGCTGGCCCTGGCCGGCATCATCGTCTGGCCCGGCAGCGGCGGCCTGATGTGGCCCCTGCTCGGCATCTGCTTCAGCCTCTCCAACCTCGCCTACGGCCTGGTCGGCCAGGCCTTCCCGGTCAGCCACTCCGGCCGCGCCAACACCGCGCTGAACCTGCTGGTCTTTGCCGGCGCCTTCGGCCTGCAATGGGGCATCGGCGCCTGCACCGACCTGCTGCAATACCTGCACTGGAGCGCCGCCAACGCCTATCAGGCCACCTTCGGCATGCTGCTGACGCTGCAGATCGCCGCCTTCCTCTGGCTGTTCAAGGGCAGCCCCACGCCACTCAACCCGAATTCCCGATGATCTACACCTACCGACACTGCGAACTGACCGCCGACGGCCGGATCAGCAAACACAGCGAAAAAATCGACGCCAGCCAATGGCTCGCCTATCTGGAAGCCAACAGCGAACGCTACGGCAACCTGCACGAATTCGTCCGCGCCGCCTGGCCGGCGCTCAACCAGGACAACCCCCTGGTCGCCGCCTCCATCGGCCAGCAGATCGACGAAAGCTTCCACGAGCACGAACCCACCGCGGTCTTCCAATTCACGATGTATTGCTGGCAGGCCTTCAAAAACGGGGAAATCCCCGCCGGGGCCTGGGGCGCCGCGCTGGCCCAGGCCTGGCAAACCCGCCAGGGCAACCTGCTCGGCGGCGTCGCACTCAGCGAAGCCCTGGTGATCCGGATGTTCGAAGCCGCCGACAAGGAAGCCCTGTTCCGCGTCGGCGCCAGCCGCAAGGAATGGGACAACTGGTACGCCGGGCTGCCCGAGCAGATCGAAATCTTCCGCGGCGTATCCACCGGCAGCGCCCACCAGGAAAACGGCTTCAGCTGGACCACCGACCCGAACGAAGCCAAACAATGCGCCGGCCGCAACGTCGAAACCGCCCAGCAGATTCCCGGCGTAATCCGCGCCTCCGTCGCCAAAACCGCCATCCTCGCCGCCTTCGAACCCGGCCAGGAACTGATCATCCACCCCGGCGCCACCAAATCCGAACTGAGCAGCAACTTCCTCAGCGGCAGCGGCCTCAGCAAATTCCGCCAGAACTGGAAGAAATGGCAGCAGGCCGAACAGCAACGCCTGAGCGAAACGCTGAAGCAGCGCTAAGTGCCGGACTCAATGCGCCCGGCCATCCACCCTTGGCGCCAGCAGCAAGGGGATGAAGCGCCAGGACAGCAGGCCGAAACCAGCGGCCCAGGCGGCGGCGGTGAGTGTGTAGGCGGTCAGCGCCCCGGCGGGCCAAATCCAGGGCAGCAACACCCGTAGCCCGGTCGCGGCCAGCATGAGCCACAGCACCAGCCGGTCCGCCGGCTGGAACATCACCTTGCGGCCGGTGTGGCCGTTGCAAATCCGGACAAACATCGCCGGCGCGATAGCGCCCAGGGTGCCGAGCGTGAATAAGTGCGTGGCCAGCCGCTCCATCCCACTTTCCGGCCACGCCCAGGCCGCCGCCTGCAGCAGCAGATTCCCGGCCAGCGCCAGCATCCCCAGCAGCATGATCCCGACCTCCAGCCGGGACAGCGCCAGATGCGGCGACCAGGTCAAGCTGCGGCCGACGATCAGCGCACCCAGCAACGCCGCAAGACCCGCGGCCACCGCCGCCGGCAACCAGGGCGACAACACCAGCAATAGCGCCAGCAGCTTGATGCCCTGATCCAGCCCGTCCCGCTGCGGCAGCTTCAGCTTGAACGCAGCCTGCATAAACGCCGGCAGCGTCCGTTCCAGCATCAACAAGAACGCCAGCCGGTACAGCGCCAGACTCAAGGCCACCCCCGTGGAAAACTGCTCCGGCAGCAACAGCAACAGCTTGGCCAAAGGAAACAGCGGCAGCGCAACGATGAAATAGCGGTTATCCCGCTCAAAGCCATCCTGCTCCCGGTAGCGGATCAGGCTATGCAACAACAAACCCACCGCCAGCGCAGGCCCGGCCAGGGTCAGCAACCAGAACAGGGGCCGCGGCCAATCGCCGCCGCAATGAATCGCCAGCCGGTCGGCAAACCAGAGCGCCACCAGCAAGGCCAGCGTCCCGCCGTGCCAGCCACGAATGCTCAGCCAGTTCTTGCTCGCCGTCAGCAGAAAGCCGACCAGCACCGCCCAGGCAAAACCGAACAACATCTCATGGGCGTGCCAGACCACACCGCCCAGCACCGCCGTCTCCGGCAAAGCCAGATCCCCGCGCAGCAGCAGCACCCACAAACCCGGCAGCACCATGCCGGACAGCATCGCCAACGAAAAAAACGGCCGGAAACCGACCAGCCACAAGGGATGGGAAAAATTCATGGGCAAAGCACAAAACGGAAACGTCGCATTGAAGCCCAGCCGCCCGCGGTTGCCCTTAAGCCGGATCAATTTGCCCGATGAATTCCGCAAACGGACACCACCGGCAACGGGGTTTGCCGTCGGTCAAGGACAAACGCAGCGGGAATCGGGAAGATGCGCAGCTCGCCCACTACCCTGCCCCGACCATGAAGGCCTTCTGCGTTTCCCTGTTCCTGCTGTTCGCCAGCACCGGCATCAGCGCCCAACCCGTCGCCACCGTCGAAGTCGGCCAGACCCTGCGCGACGCCCCGCTACCGGCCCTCTCCGGCCCGGCATCCCGCTTCAACGACTATCGCGGCAAACCCCTGCTGATCAACGTCTGGGCCAGCTGGTGCGGTCCCTGCCGCGCCGAAATGGCCTCCCTCGACCGCCTCTCCCGCCGCTTTCCCAGCCAGCTCAAGGTGATCGGCATCTCCACCGACGACTACCCGGAAAAAGCCAGCGCCTTCCTGAAAAAAGCCAACACCGCCTTCCCCCACTACCTCGACGGCAAACCCTTCCCCCTCGAAACCCAACTCGGCGCCAACCGCATCCCCCTCACCGTCCTGATCGACGCCGAAGGCCGCGTCATCGCCAAATCCTACGGCGCCCGCGAATGGGACAGCCCGGAAGCTGTGGAAGCAATCGGGAAGGCGCTGAAGGTGAAGTTGGGGGGGTGATCGAGAGGGAGAGCACTCATACGCTTGGATTGCCAAACATGAAAATGCTTTTGCACTAGCCAAAATGTGCGCCGTACTTGATTTCGGCATCAGCAGCTACAAGATGTTCGCTACGCGACGCACACCGTAATCAAGGCTGCCGCCTTTGAATACATTGAGGTGTTCTACAACAGAAAACGGCAGCAATCGACCCTCGACTACACGTCGCCCACGCAGTCTCGTGAAAACTGGATCAAGCTACAACATCAGGAAAAACTGTTAGCATGAAATCCACCCTTTGGCAGATGAAATACCGAGGGAACCTAATATAAAAACGAGCTTCAAGTGCAAATGATGTGCGGCGCCACAAACGTCACGCCGGATGAGAGCGACCTCTGAAAAGCCTCATCCCACTGCCATCAATGGATGAGCAAAAGCGCATTGTTCGGGGAATTCTGAGGAAGGAAGCTGCCGAGAAGCTGAGCGATATGGGAAAAGAGATTAGCTTTGGCATCACCGCATCCGACAATGCTTGTTACAGAGATCAAGAAGCAAATCGAAAATTGCCTGCTATCCGCGATAGCATTCCCCTCCATTGAAGATTTCTTGATGGCATTTGTTTTATTAGCGGTTTGGACCCATGGGAAGAATAAATGGCAGCAACCAGGAGAAGAACATGAGTCAACCCTGGCCTTATCCCGGCGCACGCTGGTGGAAATTCGATTTCCATACCCACACCCCGGCCTCCAAAGACACCAGTGCGTGGCAGGCTGCCATCGGCAAACCAAATGAGTTGACACCGCAGGCTTGGCTACTTAAGTACATGGCCGCCGAGATCGACTGCGTGGCCGTCACCGACCACAACACAGGAGAGTGGATCGACAGGCTCAAAACGGCCTATGCCCAGATGAAGCGCGAGGCCGATGCAGGCGCGCCACCTGCCGGATTCCGTGAGCTGCACTTGTTCCCAGGGGTGGAAATCTCGGTGCAAGGAGGCTTTCATCTGCTCGCGATCTTCGCCCCGTCCGCCACCAGCCAGACCATCAGCGATCTGCTGGCAAGGGTGGACTACGACGGTACGCGTGGTGGCAGCGATGGCGTCACCCGCGAGGGGGCCGCCAGGGTGGTCGAGCTTGTGCTAGCCGCGGACGGCTTGGCCATCCCGGCACACGTGGATGGCGACAAGGGATTGCTGCAGGTAGAGCCCGGTACGCGTAAATGCCTTATGGATACCAACACGGTCAGGCAGATCATGCACGAGGCCGGGATTCTGGCACTGGAGTGGACGGCTTCCACCAGCCCCAAGCCCACAGTGTTGGACGAACTGAAGCCACGATTCGCCAGCGTGGTGGGCAGCGATTGTCACAGTTTCCAAGGCGCAGCTGTTCCTGGTTCGCGTTACACGTGGATCAAGATGGCTCAGCCTAGTCTGGAAGGTTTGCGCCTTGCGCTGCTGGATGGGCAGGAAGTCTCGGTAAAACGTAGCGACGAGAGCAGTGGTTTCACACCATTCAACACACCAGAACACTTTATTGAGTCGATTGAAATCCGCGATGCGCGCTACATGGGGCGCGGCAGGCAGCCTGCCAAATTACCGCTCAATCCGTACTTCAATGCCCTGATCGGCGGGCGTGGCACAGGTAAATCAACCATCGTGCATGCCCTGCGGCTGGCCTATCGGCGCGAGAAAGAGCTTTCAGCCACCTCGGAAGCTGGTCAGACCTTTAACCGCTTCGATAAGGTCGCCAAGAGCCGCAATGACGAAGGCGGACTCCGTACAGAGACGGCCATTTACGTACAAGTGCAGCGCGACGGCACACCCTATCGCCTGATCTGGCGACAAGATGGGCAAGGCCATGCGGTGGAGGAGTGGAATGCCACCACGAGCAATTTCACGCCCTCAACCAGCCAAGCCATCACTACGCAACGATTCCCGCTACGCCTGTTCAGCCAGGGGCAGATCGCGGCGCTGGCGGGTGACAGCCAGCAGGCCCTGCTGAAGGTCATCGACGATGCCGCGAACACGCAGTCGCAGCAGGCAGCCTTTGACGAAGCCAAACGTGCGTTTCTGGCCGCGCGGGCGCAAATGCGCGAACTGGCCGGCAAGTTGCAAGGACGCGAGGCACTGACGCTTGCCCTGCAAGATATTCAACGCAAGCTGGCCCGGTTTGAAGGCGCCGACCATGCGGCAGTACTGAAAAACTACCAGCGCAGCAGCCGGCAAAGCCGCGAGCTCGAACGCCAGTTCGAAGCCGTCGCCGATTTGTCAGTGCGCTTGAAGGCTTTTGCTGCTGACCTGTTGGCAGAGGACTTGCCGGAAGGCTTGTTCGATGCTGCCGAGGACGGTCCGGCACTGAGTCTCGTTCAAGTGTTGCACGCTGCCATCGCCAAAGCGCGGCAGGAAGTCGAGAGTGCGGCAACTGCGCTGCAGGAGCGCGGGCGAGCCCTGAGGGAAGAACTGGAGGCTTCGCCCTGGTTTACGCGGATCGGCGCTGCCAAGGCGGCTTACGAGCATCTCAAGGCCGACTTGCAGCAACAAGGCGTCAGCGATCCCAGTGAGTTCGGCCGTCTGGTGCAAGAAAAGCAGCGGCTGGAAACCGAACTGAAGAAGCTGGAGGCCTTGCAAAAGCAGCAAACAGAATTGCTCGAGAAGGCTAACGCGCTACTGGAGCAGGTGAAGTCCACCCGCCGTGCCATCAGCGCCCAACGCAGCGCATTTCTTCAGGAAACGCTGCAAGGCAATCCCTTTGTGCGCATCGAGTTGATTCCGTACAGCCGGGATGCGCAGGCCATTGAGCGTTCACTGCGGGAATTGCTTGGGGCTGCAGAAGGCAAGTACGTGGACGATCTCTATCAGGAGCAAGAGGGGGCGTCAGCCAAAGGGCTCGTCGCCGATCTGCTGGGCACGGTTGATCTTGTCGAACAGCCTGGCAAATGGGACACAACAGCCTTCGAGCAGGCGCTGCGGACACAGAAAATGCGGCTGTTGCAAGCAAGTCTCGGCCAGGCCGAATTTGGCGGCTGGTTCAACAAATTCTTGAAAGCGGAAGCCGACAAGCGCCCAGAGTTCATCGACCACATCGCATGCTGGTTCCCCGAAGACGGTTTGCAGGTGGAGTACAGCCGCAAGGGAGACGGGCGGGACTTTCAGTCCATTGGCCAAGCGTCGGCCGGTCAGCGGGCGGCTGCGATGCTTGCTTTCTTGCTGTCGCACGGCAATGAACCGCTCATACTGGATCAGCCTGAAGACGATCTGGACAACCACCTGATCTATGGACTCGTGGTGCAGCAGATTCGCCGCAACAAACTACGCCGGCAGCTCATCATCGTGACCCACAACCCCAACATCGTGGTCAATGGCGATGCGGAATTGATTCACGTGCTGGACTTCAACCACCAATGTCATGTGAAGCGAACCGGCTCCTTGCAGGATCAGGCCATGCGCCGCGAAGTCTGCCAGGTGATGGAAGGCGGCGAAGAAGCGTTCGAGCGGCGATACCTTCGTCTTGGAAGAGAGATTTGACATGTTCGACAACATTGCCGACTTGATCGACAAGATTCGCCTGGGGGAGGACTCCTATCTGGAGTTGAAGGAAGTCCGCTTTGCCGGTCAAAAGGTCTCAGCGCCCCATAGAGACTCCCTCGCCGATGAGCTTGCTGCCTTCGCCAATAGCCGGGGCGGTGTGTGCGTGCTGGGCGTGGATGACACCCGTGAAGTGGTCGGTATCACGCTGGAGCGTCTGGATTTGGTGGAGGATTTCGTCCGGCAGATTTGCCTGGACAGCATCACCCCGCCGCTCGCGCCGGTAATCGAGCGTTTGAACGGCGTTACCAACGCCTGGGAAGAGAGGCTTGACATGTTCGACAACATCGCCGACTTGATCGACAAGATTCGCCTGGGAGAGGACTCCTATCTGGAGTTGAAGGAAGTCCGCTTTGCTGGTGAAAGGGTGTCGGCTCCCCATCGAGACTCGCTCGCCGATGAGCTTGCTGCCTTCGCCAACAGT
>JBEBBF010000072.1:0-3787 GCA_041158545.1 Pseudomonadota bacterium
CACCATCAGCTACCTCTCGGCGCTGCAGCTGAAGATGTTTGGCGCCGACCTGTTTATCGTCAATATTCTCGGCATCAGCATCATCCGCGAGCTGGGGCCGGTGCTGGTGGCAGTGCTGGTCGCCGGCCGCTCCGGTTCGGCGATCACCGCCCAGATCGGCGTGATGCGGGTCACCGAGGAAATCGATGCGCTGGCGACCATGGGCGTGTCGCGGATGCAGCGGCTGGTGGTGCCGAAGGTCATCGCGCTGGCCTTGGCGATGCCCTTGCTGGTGCTGTGGACCTCGGCGGCGGCGATGTTTGGCGGCATGCTGGCAGCGTACTGGCAGCTGGATTTGTCGCTGGGCTATTTCTTCGTCGCGCTGCCCAAGGCGGTGCCGGTGGCCAACCTGTGGATCGGTCTGGCCAAGGGTGTGGCTTTCGGGGTGATGGTGGCGCTGATTGCCTGCTACTTCGGGCTGCATGTCCGGCCGAATACCGAGAGCCTTTCGGCCAAGACCACCTCGGCGGTGGTGGCGGCGATTACCTTCGTGATCGTCATCGATGCGGTGTTCGCGGTGTTCACCCGCGGCATCGGCCTGCCGAAGTTATGAGCATGGCGCCTCCCGTCGTCGAACTCTCCGGTTTGTGGACCCGTTATCGGGACGTGGTGATCCATCGCGACCTCAACCTGCGGATCGCCACCGGCGAAGTGGTCGGTCTGGTCGGCGGCTCGGGCAGCGGCAAGACCACGCTGCTGCGGCAGATGCTGGGCTTGTTGTCGCCCAGCCAGGGGCGGGTCAGCCTGTTTGGTTGCGACCTGAGCGAGCCGGACCTGCAACTGCAACGCCAGGTGCGGCGGCGGCTGGGGATGCTGTTCCAGAACGGCGCGCTGTTTTCGGCGCTGTCGGTGTTCGACAATATTGCCTTTCCGCTGCGGGAGCTGCGTTGCCTCGACGAGGACTGGATACGCGAACTGGTGCATCTGAAGCTGGCGATGGTCGAACTGGAGCCCCGCCACGGCGGGCTGATGCCGGCGGAACTGTCCGGCGGGATGGTCAAGCGGGTGGCGCTGGCGCGGGCGCTGGCGCTGGAGCCGGAGTTGCTGTTGCTCGACGAGCCGACCGCAGGCCTGGACCCGGACCGCAGCGCCGGCTTTGTCGCGCTGATCCGGGGGCTGCAGCGGCAACTGGGGTTCACCGTGGTGATGGTGACCCATGATCTGGATACCCTGGCCGGGCTGGCCAGCCAGGTGGCGGTGCTGGCGGATCAGCGCATCGTTGCCTATTCGCCGGTGGACGCGGTGGCGCACATTGATCATCCTTTCGCCCGGAATTTCTTTGGTGGAGAAGCGGGACTTGCCCTGTGGCAGGCCCGGATTGCCCATGCGCATTGACGCCTCCGCCCCGCTGCATGCCGGCTGCCCGTTGCGTGCTGCCCTTACTGGATTGGACTGACCATGGAAAATCGTGCCCATGCCTTCGCCGCCGGGCTGTTTGCAATCCTGCTGGGCTTGGCGACCCTGGTGGCCCTGCTGTGGCTGGGGGCGAAACGGGAAGATCAGCACACCTACGTCGTCGTGACCCGGCAGAACGTCACCGGCCTGAATGCCCAGGCGCAGGTGCGTTATCGTGGCATTCAGGTCGGCAAGGTCGGCGAGATTCGCATCGATCCCCACGATGTCCGCAATATCCTGATCACCATCCAAGTCGCCCAGGATGTGCCGATTACCCTGGGCACCAGCGCCAAGCTGGGCTACCAGGGCGTTACCGGGCTGGCGCATATCCTGCTGGAAGACGACGGGGATGACCTGCGCCCGGCGCCGGTGGGTGAGCCGCCGCACCGGATCATCATGGAATTGTCGCTGATCGAGGAACTGGGCGATTCCAGTACGGAAGTGCTGCGCTCGCTACGGCAGTTGCTCGATAACGGCAATGCCCTGCTGAACGCCGAGAACCGTCGCAACCTGGGACGGACGCTGGCGAATGTGGAAACGGCGACGGCCAGCCTGCCGCAATTGACCCGCCAGCTGGAGGCCAGCCTGACCCAGGTCCGGCGACTGCTCGCCGAAGACAACCTGCGCAAGGTCGGGCGAACCCTGGACGAAGCCGAGCCGGTGTTGCGGGAAACCCGGACGCTGCTGCGCAGCCTGCAGAAAGTCAGCGACAAGCTGGAGCAGGGGGTGGGCGATACCGGCGGCCATGGCGCCGCTGCATTGCCGCCGCGGCTCCTGGAGCTGGGCGAGGAGTTGTCGAACAGCTCCCGTCAGCTGAACCGGCTGCTGCATGCCATCGAACAATCGCCGCAGAGCCTGGTGTTCGGCAAACCCGGCGCGGCGCCCGGACCCGGGGAGCCGGGGTTCACGCCGCCGGCGGCGCAATGAGGAGGAGGGGAGCATGAACAGATGGCTGGGCGGTATCGGACTGGCCCTGGTCCTGGGCGGGTGCAGCATGGGCGTCGGCAAGACTCAGCAGCGACCGGCGGTGTATGACCTGGGTCCGCCAGCCGCGGCGCTGGTCCGGCCGGCAGAGTTGCCGCGGCTGAGCTGGCAATTGCAGGGGCCGGCCTGGCTGGACGCCGAGGAAATGCGCTACCGGCTGGCCTACGCCGATCTGGAGCGGCAGCATGATTACGCCCTGGCCAGCTGGGCCGGTTCGCCGCTCTCCCTGTTGCGACAGCGGCTGCGGCAATTGCTCGGGGCGGGCGGCGGCAAGTGCGTCCTGCGGCTGGAGCTGGATGAATTCGTCCAGGTGTTTGCCAGCGCCCAGCTCAGTAGTGGCGATCTGCAACTGCGCGCCGAATTGAGCGACAGCAAGCGGCGACTGCTGGCGGAAAAATCCTTCCGCGTCAGCGTGCCGGCGAGCAGTGCCGATGCCCGTGGTGGCGCCCAGGCCCTGGCCAAAGCCAGTGGTGAACTGGCCGTGGCATTGCTGAATTGGGAAAAAGTGGTGCTGCAGGGCGAGGTGCTCGCAGCCTGCCGGGATTGAGGGCCGGGCTCAGGCGGCGACGATCCGCTCGGCGATCATCCGTTTCAACTCGGTGAGGTTGTCGGAGAAATGCTGGTAGAACATCAGGCTTTGCCCGAAAACGTAGGCGTAGAGCAGCAGGCTGCGGCTGCGGGCCTCGTCTTCACTGAGACCGCAGGCGCGGAACAGCTTGCGGGTGCAATCGAGCCGGTAGATGTCCACGCTTTCGATGACCGCTGCGGCTTCCGGGTCGCGCCGCGCCCAGTCGCGAACGGCGATTTCAATCGCCACCCCCTTGCGGTTGCGGGTGGAACCATAGACTTCGATGACGTGGTACAGCTGTTCCAGTTCCTTGCCGGCGGGCGCCGTCGTCTGCTTTTCGATGTCGCGGATGCGGCCGTCGCGCCAGTAGGTGAGCACCGCCAGCAGCAGATCCTGGCGATCCTTGAAGTGCCAGTAAAAACTGCCCTTGGTCACACCGCAGGTCTTGGCCAGGGTCTCGACCCGCAGCCCGCCGATGCCTTCCGTGGCGAGCACATCCATCGCCGTCTCGATCCAGTTGTTGCGGTCGAGCAGCGTCCGTTCTTCACCACGGGCCTTGCGGGCCGAAGACTTGACAACCTTAGTTTCCATACGGTACCGTATGCCATCCATACTACACAGTATGGCCAATTTACCCTGTTGCCGTCGGCACTGTCAAACCGACAAGATCTGTGACTGAAAAAGGAGACGAGCTTGAAAGTACTGGTTCCCGTGAAACGGGTCGTGGATTACAACGTGAAGGTCCGGGTGAAGAGCGACGAAAGCGGCGTGGACCTGGCGAACGTGAAGATGTCGATGAAC
>JBEBBF010000073.1:0-3460 GCA_041158545.1 Pseudomonadota bacterium
CGAACAGCTGCTCGCGATGGGCGTTGGCGTAGGCCAGGGCCTTGCGGGTGGCCTTGATCACCGCCCGTGGCGTGATCGTCGCGCCGGTATGGGAATCAAAGCGCCCGCCATCCTTTTTCACCTTCCAGTCCTTCTCCGGCCGCAGCGCAAAAGAGAGGCCGGTGAACTGGTGGATCCAGGGGTGTGCCTTGTCCTTGTCTTTTTTCGGGTCGATGTAGTCGCCGAGTCCGGGCGTTTCCTTGTGCTGGGTGACCCGGACGCCGGTCAGGCTGCCGTCGGCGGCAATGCCGATCAGCAGCCGCAGCTTGCCGGCGTAGCCATCGGGGGCCACGGCTTCCAGCACCAGCGCCGCCGGCTGTCCGGCCTTGCGGGCGCGATAAACGGTGCTGGCTTCGTCCTGGCCGAGTTCGGCGGTCGGCGGCAGCGTCAGCGTGTCGCCGAGCAGCGGGTTGTCGTAGAGGCTTGGCGGCAGCACTTCGTTGATGGTCCGCATTTTTTCTTCAGCGACGGAGGCTTCAATCGCCGGGCGGGTCAGCTGGAAGGCGCCGGACAGAAAGGCGGTGAAGACAATCACGAATACAAACAGGATCACCGACGTGCGTAGCGCCATGCCCGGTGCAGTGGGTTCCTTGACGAGGGACATCTTACTGGCCCTCCTTCTGACCGAAGATCGGCGGCTGGGTGTACATGTCGATCAGCGGCACGCAGATGTTCAAGAGCAGCACCGCGAAGGCCACCCCATCCGGATAGCCGCCGAAAACCCGGATCAGGTAAGCCAGCACCCCGCAGAAGAAGCCGAAGATCAGCTTGCCGCGGGGCGTGGTGGCGCCGGTGACAGGGTCTGTGGCGATGAAGAAGGCGCCCAGCATGGCGCTGCCGGAAAACAGGTGGAACAGGGGGCTGGCGAACTGCAGCGGGTTGTACAGCCAGAGGCCGGTGGCCATCAGCCCCAGGCCGGCGATGAAACTGAACGGAACCTGCCAGGTGATGATCCGCCGCTGCCACAGCCACAGGCCGCCCAGCAGGTAGCCGGCGGTGACCCATTCCCAGCCACGACCGGCGAAGGTGCCGTACAACTCCTGGTTGGCCAGCAGGTCGGCAACGCTGACGTCGGCGTCGCCCATTTTCAGCGCGGTTTTCAGGGCATCCAGCGGCGTCGCACCATTGAGCGCATCCACCCGCGGCTGCATGCCGAAGACGACGCCCAGCTGTTCGGAAAAATCCAGCTTCAGGCCGATGCCCGGCCACTGGGCCATCAGTGACGGGAAGGAAACGATGCACAGCGCGAAAGCAACCATCGCCGGGTTGAAGGGGTTCTGCCCCAGCCCGCCGTACAACTGCTTGGCGACGATGATGGCGAACACGGTGCCGATGGCCACCAGCCACCATGGGGCAAGCGGCGGGAAGGTCAGCGCGATCAGCCAGGCCGTGACCAGTGCCGAGCCGTCACCGAGGAACTGCCCCAGCGGTTTGCCGCGGAGGGAAAGCAGCGCCGCTTCGGCCAGCAGCGCACAGGCGCTGGCCAGGGCGATCTGCAGCAGTACCGCCGGACCGATCAGCCAGACATAAACGGCGATGCCCGGTACCAGTGCCAGCAGCACCTGCGTCATGACCCGGGTGACGCTGGCTTCCTTGAGCAGGTAGGGGGAGGTGGAGAAATCCATCAGTCGGGGGCTTTCGGGTTGGCCGCGGCGCGACGGGCGTCCACGGCGGCGATTTCCTGTTGCACGGTTTCCGGCAGGTCGGCGGTGTTCTGCGGCTGGGCGGCGGCGCGCTGGGCGCGGGCCCGTTCCATCGCCGCGGCGATGGCGGCCTTTTTCGCGGCATCGGCATCCAGCGGCGCCGGGTTGGCCGGCGCGGCGGCGGCCTCAGCGGCGGCCGGAGCCGCAGCCGCAGCGGCTTCCGCGGCCTTGGCCTTGGCGGCCTGGGCCGCCGCGGCGCGGGCGAGCTTCTCGGCCTTTTCCGCCTTTTCCCGCTCGTCACGGAATTGCTTGAATTCGAAGCGGTCCTTGGCGCCTTCCGAGGCTTTCTTTTCCTTTTCCCGCGCCCAGATTTCGCTCTTGGCAAAACGGAAATACTGCACCAGCGGAATCCGGCTGGGGCAGACGAAGGAGCAGCAGCCGCATTCGATGCAGTCGAACAGCTTGTATTCCTGGGCCTTGCCGAAGTTCTTCGAGCGGGAGAACCAGTACATCTCGAAGGGTTGCAGTTCGTGCGGGCAGGCGCGGGCGCATTCGCCGCAGCGGATGCAGGGCATTTCGACCGGCTTGGGCGGGAACAGCGTCGGCGAATGGCTGATCAGGCAGTTGGTGGCCTTGACCACCGGCGCCGCCGGGTCGGGCACCATGAAGCCCATCATCGGGCCGCCCATGATGAAGCCGTCGCTGTCGGCCCTGGGTTCGGCCAGTTGCAGCAGTTCGCCCATCGGCGTGCCGATCATCACCTCCCAGTTGCGCGGGCTGGCGACGTTGCCGGTCAGCGTGACCAGCCGGGTGATCACCGGTTCGCCGTGGGCGATGGCGCGCCAGGCGGTGTAGGCGGTGGCGACGTTGAAACATTGCACGCCCAGGTCGGTGGAGCGCTTCGACGCCGGGACTTCCTTGCCGGTCAGCACCCGGATCAGTTGCTTGGCGCCGCCGGCCGGGTAGCGGGTCGGCACGGCGATGACTTCGAAGTCTTCGCCGACGGCCTTGACCGCGGCGGCCATCGCGGCGACGGCTTCCGGCTTGTTGTCCTCGATCCCGATCAGCACCCGTTTCGGCTGCAGCAGGTCGCGGAAAATGCCGGCGCCGCGGACGACTTCTTCGGCGCGCTCGCGCATCAGCAGGTCGTCGCAGGTGATGAAAGGCTCGCACTCGGCGCCGTTGATGACGATTTCGTCCATCGGCACGTTGCGGGCCGGGCTCAGCTTGCCGTGGGTTGGGAATACCGCGCCCCCGAGGCCGACGACACCGGCTTCGCGCAGGTATTCGCGGACGCTTTCCGGGCTGAGGCTGCGGTAGTCGAGGGGCGTCCGGGGAAGCCACTCATCCTTGCCGTCCGGCTCGATCACCACGCTGTCGGTCTGCAGACCGGAGGGGTGGGCGGCGGCTTGCGGGCCGACATGGACCACGGTGCCGGAGGTGGGGGCATGGACCGCGGCCGAGATCCAGCCGTCGGCCTCGCCGATCTTCTGGCCCTTCAGCACCCGCTCGCCGACCTGGACGATGGGGCGGGGTGTGCCGCCTATGCTCTGGTGCAGCGGCACGACCAGATGGCTGGGGATCGGCGCGATGGCGATGGGGGCGGTGACCGACTGCGTCTTGTTGGTCGCGGGTTTGACGCCACCCTTGAATTTGAACAGTTGTCGCATCAGGCGGCCTTCTTGAGTTCGACGACCGGATACTTCCACTTCCAGTTATCCAGGGTTTCCGGCACGACTTCCATCGTGATGCATTCCACCGGGCAGGGTTTGAGGCAC
>JBEBBF010000074.1:0-3034 GCA_041158545.1 Pseudomonadota bacterium
CTTGGTCTCTTCGAAGCGGCCCTTCAAACCGTTGGTGTAGAAGGTGGCCGCATTCGACGAGATCTCGGAACCGTAGAGGTCGGAGGTCACGCTGAAGTGGAAGTTGAGGTACTTCTGGATGGTCGGCAGGTCGATCACGCCGAGGCCGCGCAGCTTGGCCGGGTCGTCCGTCTTGTGCTGGTTCATCACGTCGCAGGTGCGCTGGATGATGCGGGCGATGCCGGATTCGCCGACGAAGAGGTGGTGCGCTTCTTCGGTCAGCATGAACTTGCAGGTACGCGCCAGCGGGTCGAAGCCGGACTCGGCCAGGGCGGCGAGCTGGTACTTGCCATCGCGGTCGGTGATGAAGGTGAACATGAAGAAGGACAGCCAGTCCGGGGTCTTTTCATTGAAGGCGGTCAGGATGCGGGGGTTGTCCGCGTCGCCGGAACGGCGTTCCAGCAGCGCTTCACCCTCTTCCCGGCCGTCGCGGCCGAAGTGGGCGTGCAGCAGATAGACCATCGCCCACAGGTGGCGACCTTCCTCGACGTTCACCTGGAACAGGTTGCGCAGGTCGTAGAGGGACGGGGCGGTCAGGCCCAGGTGGCGTTGCTGCTCGACGGAAGCCGGCTCGGTATCCCCCTGGGTGACGATGATGCGGCGCAGCGTCGAACGGTATTCCCCCGGCACTTCGTTCCACACGGCTTCGCCCTTGTGGTCGCCGAAGGAAATCTTCTTGTCGGCTTCGGACGGGGTCAGGAAGATGCCCCAGCGGTAGTCGGGCATCTTGACGTGGTCGAAGTGCGCCCAGCCATTGGGCTCGACGCTGACCGCGGTGCGCAGATAAACGTCGTAGTTGGTGGAGTTGTCCGGACCCATTTCCTGCCACCAGTTGAGGTAGGAAGGCTGCCAGTGCTCCAGGGCGCGCTGCAGGGTCTTGTTGCTCGACAGCTCCACATTATTGGGAATCCGTTCGCTGTAATCGATTGCCATTGTCTTGCCTCCTGATTTTTGGGTTGAGCCGTCCCCTCACGGGGTCCGTGCTCGTTTATTGCTGCTGCTGAATGGGCCCGCCTCGGGCTGGAGGCGGGTCCGTATGGGACGCGGCGGGAGGCGCTTACACCCGCTGCCAGTCGTACTGCGGCTTCTTGCCGCTGCCGAACAGCTTCAGAGCGCCATTGCTACCCACCGCATTCGGGCGGATGAAGATCCAGTTCTGCCAGGCCGACAGCCGGCCGAAGATGCGGGTGTTCATCGATTCCACCGGGCCGAAGCGCAGGTTGGCTTCCAGACCGGTCAGCGCATCGGGAGACAGCGCCGCCCGTTCCTCGATGGCGATGCGGATTTCGTCGGCCCAGTCCAGCTCGTCCGGCGCGGCGGTGATCAGCCCCAGTTCCATCGCATCCTGCGGGTTCAGCGCCCGGCCGACCGCAGCCTGGACCGTCGCCACCTGGGCTTCGTCCTGGTAGAAGCGGGCTTGCAGCCGGGTCAGGCCGCTGACCAGCGGCAGCGGGCCGAAATTCAGGCCGCTCAGCGCCAGGGTATTCACCCCGGAACCGTCGGTGGTGTCGAGCATGTAGGCGCGGTCGGCGGCCAGCGCCAGTTCCAGCAGCGAACCGGCAAAACAGGAGCCCGGCTCGATGATCGCGAACAGGCTGCGCGAAGTGACATCGACCCGCGCCAGCGTGCGGCGCAGGAAACCCAGGGTTTCCCGGACGAACCAGTGGTTCTGGTGCGCCAGCAGGCTGGCGTCGCTGGCCAGCACCCCGGCGGCGTCGCCTTCGGTCTTCAGCAGCCACAGGCCGACGTCCTGTTCGTTGGTGCGCAGGTTGAGGATCGCGTCGTCCAGCTCGCGGGTCATCTGCAGCGGCCACCAGTTCACGCCCTGGGCCAGGATGCCATCGAGCGTTTCCGGCATCGTGGCGGCCGGGGCGCGCACCGTCAGCGTCGCCACCCGGTTGTCCCGATCCACGGCGACATCCACATATTGATAGTGATAACCGTCGGCATCGATCTCCCGCTGCAGCGGGGTCAGCGTCACGCCCTGGCCGTCGGCCGGACGGTCGCTCTGCGCGGCGAGTTCACCAGCGCGCTGCTGCACCCGTTCGGCGAACTGCTGCGACTTGACCACCTCATCGACCAGTTTCCACTCCACCGCCCGCTTGCCGCGGACGCCTTCCTGGATCGTGCAGAAGATGTCGGCGTGGTCGCGGCGGACCTTGCGCTTGTCGGTGACCCGGGTCAGGCCGCCGGTACCGGGCAGCACGCCCAGCAGCGGCACTTCCGGCAGGCTGACCGCGGAATTGCGGTCATCGACCAGCATGATTTCGTCGCAGGCCAGCGCCAGCTCGTAGCCGCCGCCGGCGGTGGTGCCATTGCAGGCGGCGAGAAACTTCAGCCCGGAAAAGCGGCTGGAATCTTCGATGCCGTTACGGGTTTCGTTGGTGAATTTGCAGAAGTTCACCTTCCAGGCGTGGGTGGACAAGCCCAGCATGTAGATGTTGGCGCCAGAGCAGAAGATCTTGGCCTTGCCGCTGGTGAACACCACGCTGCGGACTTCCGGATGTTCAAAGCGGATGCGTTGCAGCGCATCGTGCAATTCGATATCCACGCCCAGATCGTAGGAATTCAACTTCAGCTTGTAGCCGGGACGGATGCCGCCATCCTCGTTGATGTCCAGCGTCAGGGTCGCCACCGGGCCGTTGTAGCCGACTTTCCAGTGTTTATAGGCGGTCGGATCGACCTGGTAATCGACGCGGTCTGCTGCCGCGGTGGTTGTCGTTGCACTCACTGCTTGTCTCCTCGGTTGGGATCGTTCTAAACGCTCACTAATTGCCTGAGCCGGGTGAAAGTCTCTTCCTCCGAACTACCGGAGGTTTCCAGCGCCCGGTCGGCCTTGCCGTACAGGGCTTCCCGCGCCTCGAGAATCCGGCGCAGGTCTTCCATGGCTTCGTCGTTGCCGGCCATCGGGCGGAAATCGCCCTGGGCGACCACGCGGGCCATGTGATCTTCAGGTTGGGCCTTGAGCCAGACGGTGAAGCAGCTCGACAGCAGC
>JBEBBF010000075.1:0-3134 GCA_041158545.1 Pseudomonadota bacterium
CACAACCCGGCCCGCCCGGCGACCACCACGGCCCGCACGGCCCGCCGCCGCGGCCCCGCTTCCCGACGCTGCCGCTGCTGGCGGCGATCCTCGTCAGCCTGGTTTCCTCGGCGCTGCTGGCCTGGTACTTCGCCAAACCGATCCGCCACCTGCGTGCCGGCATCGCCGCCGCAGCCGCCGGCCGCCTCGATCAGCAGGTCAGCGCCGGCATGGGCCGCCGCCGCGACGAACTCGCCGACCTCGGCCGGGACTTCGACCGGATGAGCGGCCAGCTCCGCCAATTACTCGACAGCCGCCGCCGGCTGCTCCACGACGTCTCCCACGAACTCCGTTCGCCGCTGGCCCGGCTGCAGGCCGCCATCGGCCTCGCCCGGCAACAACCGGACAAACTGGAGAGCTACCTGCAACGGATCGAACGGGAAAGCGAACGGATGGACCAGCTGGTCGGCGAACTGCTGACGCTGGCCCGGCTGGAAGCCGACGCCAGCACGGTGGGCAGCGAATGCTTCAACCTCGGCGAGTTGCTCGGCGAAATCAGCGAAGACGCCCGCTTCGAAGCCGAAGCCCACGGTCGCCAGCTCACGCTGCACGGCGATTTCGACTGCCCGCTCCAGGGCAACAGCGAACTCCTCTACCGGGCCATCGAAAACGTCATCCGCAACGCCATCCGCCACACCCCGCCGGACAGCGCCGTGGAAGTCGCCGGCCAGCGCACGGAGCGGACATTCAGCCTGAGCATCCGCGACCACGGCCCCGGCCTGACCGCCGCCGACCTCGAAAAGATCTTCGCCCCGTTCTACCGCGCCGCCACCAGCGAACCCAGCACCGGCCACGGCCTCGGCCTGACCCTCGCCCGCCGCGTCATCGAAGCCCACGGCGGCCAGATCACCGCCCGCAACCACCCCGCCGGCGGACTGGAAATGCACATCGAACTGCCGCAGCAGCGGTAGTCGGAAAATAACTGGTGATTTGCCGGAATGAGTCACTGGTCATTGTAAGTACAGCCCAGGGAAGCCAAGGCCACTCAAAATAATCATTCCGGAATTGAGTTTACATTGAGACAACAACCATTATTCACCATCACTCAGACATATCTTCAAAACACAAATCAAAAACCCCACTTTTTTTTGCCTTAAAAAATTTATTACAGCCAGAATATAGCCTGGCCAACTTCATTACTAAATCAACATCATTTTTGCTTGTATTGACACCAAAATATACAGCCTCAATACACCCTTCTGGCAACTCCCAGGCCCCTTTCTTATCGACCACAAATCGCCCCTCTTTCTCGTACCTCCACGACGATTCCTTTGTAAATAGAAAAATATCTCGAAGTCCAATAGAAAACGCTTCTTGCTCTCTCGGCAAGTCGCAAATTTTATTAACTATCACCTCTTCTGAATTCTGTCGATCAAGATAATTAACTGCACCACTACTCTGTGCACGCAGGATCACATGCTGAGTAAATTTATCGCTGTATTTAATACACAAACCAGTATGCCGATCCGCGTAATGAGACCACATTAGCCGTTGATATAAAATTGAATCGACCTCAGACTCGAAAAAAGAAACTGAATAAACACCAATATCCAAAACCTCGCGCTTCCAGCCTTCTTTAAAATCAACATCTTTTAGAATCCTCTCAATAAATACATCACCTCTCTGAGACGCCAAATCAGCAGCATTTTTAAACAGAAAATCAATATCAAGTTGACAATCAAAAGGATCATTCAACTGCTCAAACGAAGGAATATATATTGTTGAGCACGCCAAGGATTCAAGAAGCCATTTATTTATTGGCCTAAATTTATACGACACCGCACCCCCGAAAGCATTGATACGAGACCAAAAAAAAGAAAGAAATTCGTGGAAATCACCACAACAAATACGCACTGACAGTGGGAAAAAAACCAATTCCTACAGCCCTGCTATGCGACCAAGATGTCCATGGCATTAACAATACCCTGCATTAGCGTAATACCCAATGACATTAGCTCTGAGTTCCATCTGATCCGTAAGTTAGCCACCCATTTTCACTAACGACTTGACGCATCAAACATCTATTATTTTTGTTATTTGTAGTTTTGGTGATTCACCCTCACAAAAACCGCAGCACCCCGTTCCCGGCGCGGTGGCCGCTGGCGAAGCAGGCGGTCAGGAGGTAGCCGCCGGTTGGGGCTTCCCAGTCGAGCATTTCGCCGGCGCAGAACACGCCGGGCAGGTGTTTCAGCATCAGGTCGGGGGTCAATGCCGTGAGGCAAAGGCCGCCGGCGCTGCTGATGGCTTCGTCCAGCGGCCGGGGGGCGACCAGGTTGAGCGGCAGCGCCTTCAGCGCGGCGGCCAGTTGCGCCGGGCTGAATCCGGCCAGTTCAGGGAAGGCTTCCCGCAGCAGCGCGGCCTTGGCGCCGGTCAGGCCGATCCGGCGGCGCAGGTGGTTGGCCAGGGTATCCCGGCCCCGCGGCCGGGCCAGCTCCCGTTCCAGCCCGGCCTGGTCCCGCTCCGGCATCAGGTCGAGGCTGAGGCGGGCGCGGCCGGTCGCGGTGATGCTGTCGCGCAGCGGCGCCGACAGCGCGTAGATCAGTCCGCCTTCGATGCCGGTGGCGGAGAGCATGGCTTCGCCGGCGCGGACACAGGTCTTGCCGTGGTGGTCGGTGAAGCTGAGGCGGAGGTTCTTCAGCGGCGCCCGGGTGCAGCGCGCCAGCAGGGGGGCCGACCAGCCGCCAGCGACATCGAAGCCGCAGTTGGCCGGACGCAGCGGCGTGGTCGCGATGCCCCGAGCGGCGAGCAAGGGCAGCCAGGCGCCATCGGAACCCAGCCGCGCCCAGCTGCCGCCCCCCAGCGCCAGCACCACGGCGTCGGCGTCCACCGCCTGTTCGCCGGCGGGGGTGGCAAAGCGCCAGCGGCCGGCGGCATCCCAGCCCAGCCAGCGCCAGCGGACCTGAATCTGCACGCCGAGGCCGCGCAGGCGGTGCAGCCAGGCGCGCAGCAGCGGCGCCGCTTTCATTTCTTCGGGAAAGACCCGGCCGGAGCTGCCGACGAAGGTGGGGATGCCGAGGCCGGCGGCCCAGTCGCGCAGCGCTTCCGGGCCGAATTCCGCCAGCAAGGGCGCCACCCAGTCGGCGGCGGCGCCGTAG
>JBEBBF010000076.1:0-2787 GCA_041158545.1 Pseudomonadota bacterium
AGCTAATGCCGCCACTGCTGTCTGTTTGTTTGTTCCCCCGGCAGCACCGGAGCAACACAGCGGCGCGCATTGTAACCATGCCCCGCCTCCCTGTCCAGCGTTCCCGCTGATTAATCTGCACGACGCTTTTTTCCCGGTTTAGCGAAAAAGCTTGTGCTAGAATGCGCCCGCTTTTCAGGGGGGAAACCCCCGCTGGTCCGGTTCCACCGGGCAAATCAGGAGAGGTACCGAAGCGGTCATAACGGCGCCGACTCGAAATCGGATGGTCAGGGAAACCTGGCACAAGGGTTCGAATCCCTTCCTCTCCGCCAGATTTCAATAGCCCTTGGCAACAAGGGCTATTTTCGTTTACGGCCCCCACCGGGCCAGCCCCCGGTCGCGGAAATTTCGCCGCTACAATGCGCTTCCCCCCCACGGAAGCGAACACCATGCGTTTTGAAGGCACCAAGGATTACGTTGCGACGCCGGACCTGATGCTGGCGGTCAATGCGGCGATCACCCTGCAGCGGCCGCTGCTGATCAAGGGCGAGCCGGGTACCGGCAAGACCCTGCTGGCCGAACAGGTGGCCACGGCGCTCGATCTGCCCATCCTGCAATGGCACATCAAATCGACCACCAAGGCGCAGCAGGGGCTATACGAATACGACGCCGTGTCCCGACTGCGGGATTCCCAGCTGGGCGACGACCGGGTCAAGGACATCGCCAACTACATCGTCAAGGGTGTGCTGTGGCAGGCCTTCGAGTCGGAGCAACCGACGGTGGTGCTGATCGACGAGATCGACAAGGCAGACATCGAATTCCCCAACGACCTGCTGCGCGAACTGGACCGGATGGAATTTCACGTCTATGAGACCCGCCAGACGATCCGCGCCCGGCAGCGGCCGATCATCATCATCACCTCGAACAACGAAAAGGAGCTGCCGGACGCCTTCCTGCGCCGCTGTTTCTTCCACTACATCAAGTTCCCCGACCGGGAAACCATGTCCCGGATCGTCGATGTGCATTTCCCGCGGCTGAAGCAGAACCTGCTGAGCGAAGCGCTCGAAGTGTTTTTCAACCTGCGCAACATTCCCGGCCTGCGCAAGAAGCCCTCCACCTCCGAGCTGATCGACTGGCTGAAGCTGCTGCTGGCCGAGGACATCCCGCCGGAAGCCCTCAAATCCAGCGACCAGAAGGTGGTCGTGCCGCCGCTGCATGGCGCGCTGCTGAAGAACGAGCAGGACGTGCATCTGTTCGAGCGGCTGGTGTTCATGGCCCGACAGAACCGCTAGGCGGCGCCCGTGCTGATCGACTTCTTCCTGCATCTGAAGGCCAGGAATCTCCCCGTGTCCACCCGGGAGTTCCTGACCCTGCTCGATGCCCTGCGCCAGGGCGTCGCCGGCCAGAGCCTGGACGCGTTCTATTTCCTGGCCCGCACCTGCCTGGTCAAGGACGAACGGCTGTACGACCGTTTCGACCAGGCCTTCGCGCTCTATTTCAAGAACATCGAAGACCTTGGCCAACTGCTGGTCCAGCTCCCCGACGACTGGCTGGCCCAGGCCTTCCAGAAGGATTTGTCGCCGGAACAACGGGCGGCGATCCAGAAGCTGGGCTGGGACAAGCTGATGGAGGAATTCCGCAAGCGGCTGGTCGAGCAGCAGGAAGCCCACCACGGCGGCAGCAAATGGATCGGCACCGGCGGCACCAGCCCCTTTGGCCATAGTGGCCAACATCCGGAAGGCGTCCGGGTCGATGGCGAATCGAAGACCCGCAGCGCGGTGAAAGTCTGGGCGCAACGGGAATACCGCAATCTCGACGACAGCGTCGAACTGGGCACTCGCAACATCAAGGTCGCGCTCCGCCGTCTGCGCCAGTTCGCCCGGGAAGGGGCCGCCGAAGAACTCGACCTGGACGACACCATCGCCAGCACCGCCCGCAACGCCGGCTGGCTGGACCTGAAGCTGCGGCCGGAACGGCACAACAAGGTCAAGGTGCTGCTAGTCCTCGACGTCGGCGGCTCGATGGACGACCACATCAAGGTCTGCGAGGAAGTGTTCTCCGCCGCCCGCGCCGAATTCAAGCACCTTGAGCATTTCTACTTCCACAACTGCGTCTATGAGCATGTCTGGAAGGACAGCCGGCGGCGCCACGATGAAAAAATCCCGCTGTGGGACGTCATCCACCGCTACGGCGAAGATTACAAGCTGATCTTCGTCGGCGACGCCAGCATGAGCCCCTACGAGATCACCCATCCCGGCGCGGCGATCGAGCACACCAACCGGGAAGCCGGCGCCACCTGGCTGCGCCGGCTGCTCGATCAATTCCCCGCGGCGGTCTGGCTCAACCCGGAAGCCGAGCGCTTCTGGGAATACCGCCCGTCGATCCAGCTGATCCACGAAATACTGGGCGCCCGGATGTTCCCGCTGACCCTGGGCGGGCTGGACCGGGCCATGCGCCGGCTGATGAGCGCGCTGTAAGCCCCGGCAAAGCCTGACTGGGCCGTTTATTGCTTGGCGTTCACCGTGATCGACTCACGGACAAGGAGCGCATCATGGACAAGCTGAACGAGGAAACCCGGTTCTGGATGGGTCTGGCCGCTTTTGCCCACGTCTCGCAATACCTGTTGTCCACCGGCGCCACGGTCGACGACGCGGAGGAAATCCTCTTCGGCCTGCCGTTGCCCGGTTCGCTGCCGAAAACCTTCGGCTGCGTCAGCGGCGGCATGGCCTACCGGGAAACCACGGTCTGAGCCCAGCCGGCACCGGAATGGGGCAAGCCCCGGCGGGGCATGCACGCCAGCACCGAACC
>JBEBBF010000077.1:0-2540 GCA_041158545.1 Pseudomonadota bacterium
GATCCCCGCTGCCGCCGTTTGCTGGCGGCCCTTAGCCAATCGGAAAGTCTACCACGCCACCTGATTTACGTCGGCACCACCGGCATCTACGGCGATTGCCGCGGCGAATGGCTGGACGAGACGCGCCCGCCCGCGCCGCAGACGCCGCGGGCCCGCCGACGCCTGGCGGCGGAAACCCGGCTGCGGGAATTCGGCCGCCGGACGGGCTGCCGGGTCAGCCTGCTGCGGGCGCCGGGCATCTACGCCGCCGAGCGGCTGCCGCGGGAACGCTTGCTGGCCGGCACGCCGACCTTGCGTCCGGAAGACGATGTGTACACCAATCACATTCACGCCGACGATCTGGCCGCTGCCTGTATCGCCGCATTGCGGCGGGGGCGGGCCAACCGGGTCTATATCGTCGTCGATTCCGGGGAAATGCGTCTGGGCGAGTATTTCGATGCGGTCGCCGCCGCGCTGGGCCTGCCGCTGCCACCCCGGTTGTCCCGCAGCGAACTGGCGGCGGCGGTGTCGCCGGTGCAGCTGTCGTTCATGTCGGAATCCCGGCGCATCCGTAACCGGCGCCTGCTGCAGGAGCTGAAACTGCGCCTGCGCTATCCCCACGTCGGCGACACCCTCGCCACCTTGCCTCCCCCCTCTGTTTACTGAAAGGAGCTCCCGTGCTGACCCTGAAAGCCCTGCACATCGCCTTTGTCGTCAGCTGGTTTGCCGGCCTGTTCTATCTGCCGCGAATCTTCGTCAATCTGGCGATGGTGCCGGCAGACAGTGTCGCCGAGCGGGAACGGCTGCTGCTGATGGCCGGCAAGCTCTATCGTTTCGTCACCCCCATCGGGGCGCTGGCGGTCGGCCTCGGCCTGTGGCTGTGGATCGAATACGGCTTTTCCGGCGGCTGGCTGCATGCCAAAACCACGCTGGTGCTGATTCTGGTCGGCTATCACCTTTATTGCGGCCAGTTGATGCGCCAGTTCGCCGCCGGGGCCAACCAGCGCAGCCATGTCTGGTTCCGTTTCTTCAATGAACTGCCGGTGCTGGTGCTGTTTGCGGTGGTCTTTCTCGTCGTCCTGAAGCCCTTCTGATGCATACCTATTTCGCCCCTTCCCCCCGCGGACTCGAAGCCGCGCTGGCTGATGAACTGCGCCAATGTGGCGCCCGGAACCTGCAGGTGCTGGGCGGCGGCGTCGAATTCAGCGGCGATCTCGCCTGCTGTTACCGCGCCAACCTGCATTCCCGGTTGGCGACCCGCATCCTGCGCCGGGTCGCCCGCGGTAGCTACGCCCGCGAAGAGGACGTCTACCGGCTGGCCCTGGCGCAGCGCTGGCCGGATTTCTTCCGCGTCGAGCGGACCATGCGGGTGTACACCACGGCGACCCGCAGTCCGCTGCGCAGCCTGGATTTCGTCACGCTGCGGGTCAAGGACGCGATCTGCGACCGTTTCCGCAGCCGTTGCGACGAGCGTCCCAGCATCGACACCCGCGAGCCGGACGTCCGGATTCATGTCTTCCTGAGCGAAGACAGCGTCAGCCTCTACCTCGATACCTCCGGGGCGCCGTTATGGCAGCGCGGCTTGCGCCAGGCCAGCGTCGAGGCGCCACTGAAGGAAAACCTGGCCGCCGGCATCCTGCGGCTGTCCGGCTGGGAGCCGGGGACGCCCTTGCTCGACCCGATGTGCGGTAGCGGTACTTTCCTGCTCGAAGCGGCGTTGATGGCGCTGAACATCGCCCCCGGCAGCCGTCGCCATTTCGCCTTCGAACAACTGGCCGACTTCGACGCCTGGTTGTGGCTGCAACTGCGGGAAGAGGCGATCCGGGCCGAAAAGCCGGTGCAGCCGCTGCCGCTGTTTGGTCGCGACAACGATTTCCGGGCGCTGCGGGCGACCCGGCGCAATTTCCAGGATGCGGGTCTGGAGCCTGCGGTGACGCTGGAAGAGGGCGACGTGCTGGCGGCAGAAGCGCCGGCGCCCGCCGGGATGATGGTCGCCAACCCGCCCTACGGCGAGCGGATCGGCGAGGCCGAAGCCCTGGCGGCGCTGTATCCGCAGCTGGGCGCGCTGTTGAAGCAGCGTTTTGCCGGCTGGAACTGTTTCTTCTTCACGGCCGACACCCGTTTGCCCAAGGGGCTGGGCCTGAAGCCGGGGCGGAAAACGCCGCTGTTCAATGGCCCGCTGGAATGCCGGCTCTACGAATTCCGGATGGTGGCGGGCAGCAATCGCAAGGAAAAACCCGCGGAACCGGCCTAAGGCCGGAATGGGGGCCAGGTCGCAGATTGTGGGGGCGAAGTCGGCCGCTGCTGCCGTCATTGCCGGGCCGAAATGGTGCGCGGTCGCCTTAATGGTGCAGCCAGCGCCCCCTGATCCAGTCACGGGCGGCGGCCGCCAGGCAGGGGAGCAGGGCGCCGGCGGTGATCATTGCCAGGAATTCGTCGAGAAACATGATGGCACCTGCCGTATTGGGGGGCGATTCCGGCGAAAACGCTGCAGTGCTCAATTGCAACAGCGGAATCCGGATGCCCCGGGGTGGATGAACACCCGTTTCTCTGCAAGGGCT
>JBEBBF010000078.1:0-11275 GCA_041158545.1 Pseudomonadota bacterium
GCGTCAGCGTCAGCGGCACCGCCGTGGCCGGCAGCACCGTCACGCTGACCTGGGGCAGCACCACCAAGACCGTGACCGCCGACGCCAACACCGGCGCCTGGAGCAGCAGCTTCAGCCAGGCCGAAATCCCGGCTGACGGCGCCACCAGCCTCAACGCCACCGCCACCGACGCCGCCGGCAACACCAGCAGCGCGACCCCCCGCAACCTTGCCGTTGACACCGCAGGGCCCAGCATCAGCTTCAGCGGTGCCGTCGCCGGGGACAACGTCCTCAACGCCAGCGAAGCCACCGCCGCGCTGACGATCAATGGCACGACCACCGGCGTGGAAAACGGCCAGATGGTCAGCCTGACCCTCAATGGCAAAACCTACACCGGCGTCGTGACTGCCAACGCCTGGCAGGTTTCGATTCCGTCGCAGGACGTTGGCGCACTCACCGACAAACAGACTTACACGATCACCGCCGGCATCGCCGATCAGGCGGGCAACTCGGCCACGGCCGCCACGCAAAACGTCACCGTCAGCGTGTCCGGCCCGTCGGTCACCATCTCCCCGATTGCCGGTGACAACCTGCTGAACGCCCAGGAAACCGGCTCCGGCCTGGCCATCTCCGGCACCACGGCAGGCGCACCGGACAACCAGACCATCAGCATCACCCTGAACGGCAAGACCTACACCGGAACGGTCCTCAACAATGCCTGGACCGTGAACGTGCCGTCCAACGACATCGGCAGCCTGGTCAATGGCCAGACCTACAGCGTCGATGCCGACGTCACCGATGCCTCGTCAAACCATGGCGGACAAAGCGTTTCCCTGCGGGTCGACACCACGCCGCCGAGCATCAGCATCAGCGCCATTGCCACTGACAACACGCTCAACAGCAGCGAAAAGGCCGGCAATCTGGCAATCAGCGGCACCACCACCGGCGTCGAGGATGGTCGCGTCGTCACCGTCACCCTGAATGGCAAGACCTACACGGGTAACGTCACCGGCAATACCTGGACGGTGCAGGTCGGCAATGCCGATCTGGCTCCGCTCACCCAGGGCCAGACCTATTCCGTCAGCGCCGCGGTCAGCGATCTGGCCGGCAACGCCAGCACCCCGGCCACCCGCAATCTCTCTGTCGATACCACCGGGCCGAGCACCACCAACGCCAGCTTCACCAGCACCGGCAACAACGACAGCGTGTCGCTGGTCTTCAGCGAGAACGTCGCGGCCAGCAATCTCACGGGCCTGACGCTGCTGAAGAACGGCACCACCGCGCTGAACGTCACCAACGTCAATATCGTCGGCAACACCCTGACCTTCACCACCAGCTCCGGGCTGAGCGGTTCGGACTTCGTGCTGATTGCCTACGACGGCGTCACCGGCAGCGTCAAGGACACCGCCGGCAACAGCCTGGGTTCGGGCACCACGATAGTCAGCGGCGTCAGCCAGTCGGTGCTGAACCTGTCCAATCTGGACACCAGCAACCTGCCCTACCCGATCACCATCCTCGCCAGCAACGTGCCCAACCAGATCACCGGCACGCAAAGCCAGGACTCGATCTACGGCGGCAGCGGCGGCGGCTCGATCAACGGCCTGTACGGCGGCGACAGGATCACCCTGTCATCGACCCAGGCCCGTGACACCATCGTGATCAACAACGACACGAGCCAGGCCTCGCTGAACAACGCTAACCAGCCGAACTTCGACGTGGTCACGAACTTTGCCGTCGGCAATGCCAACACGGCCCTGAACGATGCCCTCAGCCTGCCCGGCACCACCCTCGCTTCGGTCACCGGCGGCTGGCACGACGGCGCCGACTCCGGTGTCGTCAAGAGCCACAACATCGGCGCGGGTGGCGCACTCAGCTTCGGCAGTGCCAACAATGGCACGCCCCTGGTGATCAACGACAGCAACCTCGGCGCCGCACTCAGCTATCTCGCCAACAACCTCGGCGCCAACCAGACCGTCGCCTTTGCCTATGACAAGGATGGCAATGGCAGCGCAGACAGCACCATCGTCTATCAGACCGGCAGCTTCAGCCCGCTGGCTGTCCTGCTGGATGGCGTCACCGGCGCCACGCTGGGCAACGCAGCCGGGCAGAACATCATCCAGCTGGTTGACAGCACGGCCCCGGAAATCAACGGCGTCAGCTTCGGCACCGGCAGCAACGTCACCGTCAATTTCAGCTACTCGGAGAATGTCACCGCCGCCAACCTGAACGGCCTGACGCTGTTGAAGAACGGCACCGGCAGCAACATCGTCGATGCGGTCAACACCACCAGCCCGCTGGCGATCCAGACGACCGCCACCTTCACCGCTGGCGACTGGCTGCTGGTCAGCTACGACGGGGCCAGCGGCACCATCCAGGACGACTCCGGCAACAAGCTGGGCGACATCAAGGGGGCAATCGGCAGCGAGAACGCCAACGCGATGGACCTCAGCAGCCTGCCCGGCGGCGGTCTGCACATCGGTGGCAACGGCGGTAACGACACCCTCACCGGCGGCAGCGGCAACGACAACCTCGAAGGCGGCAGCGGCGCCGACACCCTGAATGGCGGCGGCGGCACCAACCAGTTCGACTTCACCCAGGGCGACTCGACCACGGTCAGCCTCGGCAATCTGGTCAACGGCCACGTGAATGACGGCAGCACCTACACCTTCAGTGGTGGCGCCGACGTCATCACCGGTGGCCTGACGCTGAACAGCTCGCTGCATCTCTACAACAACGGCGGCAACAACATGCAGGCCACGCTGGCCCCGTCCAGCGGTCTGGTCGGTGACCAGCAGTTCTTCCTGCAGCAGGGCAACTACAACACCGCCAGCGGCGTGTTCACGGTCAACGGCAACGGTACCGACACCCTGGTCGTCTACGACGGCGATGGAAGCGCTGGCGTCAGCCAGACCGCCCTGGTCATGCAATACCGGACCCCGGACTCGCTGAACACCGACGACAACCGGATTACCGTCAGCAGCAGCCCGGTGGCAAGCCTGCAGTGGATCAACAACCTGAACAACACCGGCCTGCTCACCGCCGGCAACCAGATCAAGCTGGACCTCCACTTCAGCGAAGCCGTCAGCGTCAGCAATGGCACCACGCTGTCGCTGGAACTGGGCACCGCCGCCAGCCACAAGACCGTGCAAGCCACGCTGCTCTCCGGCAGCGGCACCTCCGACCTGGTCTTTGGCTACACCGTCCAGGCCAGCGACAACGGTCTGTACCATCTGAACACCAACAGCGGCAACGTGGTCTTCAGCGGCGGCAGCGTCGTCACCTCGGCCACCGGTCAGGCTGCAACCATCGCCATCAGCAACCAGCCGGCCAGCCTCCCGGCCACCTACATCTACGGCAGCAGCGTCGGCACCAGCGCAGGCACCGCCGGCAATGACCTCTTCGTTCCGAACACCGACCCGAGCAAATCCCTGACCGGCAGCGGCGTCAATTACACGCTGAACAGCACCTACTACCACTCCGGCCTGCTCGACCCGTTCAGCTCCCCGCCGAGCCCCGGCCAGGCGGGCAGCAACGGCTACGTCGGTGGCACCTCCGACATCCGCTGGAGCACCAATAGCGCCACCGGTACCGGTCTGGACACGGTGTACATCCCGGTTCAGGGCACGACCATCACCACCACCGGTTTCGGCGCCTCGCTGAAGGTCATCGTCGATCAGGGTCTGGGCACGGAAAAGCAGATTGCCCTGACCACGCTGCCGTCCAATGTCCAGGCGCTGTTCTTCCAGCTGACCGACGCCGGCGGCACCCCGATTGCGGGCAGCAGCACTTCGGTTTACCTGGGGCTGGCCAGCACGATCTCCATTGATCCGATCAACGGCCACCTGTTCGTCCGTGGCTCGATCAACAGCGACACCGCCAACCTGGGCACCTCGCCGTTCAGCTCCCTGCTCACCAGCACCACCCAGGTGATGGTCAGCGGCGCTGCCGGCGGCGACACCCTCACCGGCGGGGCAGGCATCAATGTCTTCCGTGGCGACGGCGGCACCAACACGGTCACCGGCACGGCCAGCAACGACGCCTTCCTGTTGAGCAATGGCAGCGACACCATTCATGGCCAGGGCGGCACCGACACCCTGATCATCAATACCGTCGGCGATTTCCTGCACAGCTATATCGATGCCGCTGGCGCGCTGCACGTTCAGGGTGCCGCACTGGCCACCCCGGCCAGCTACAGCGACGAGTTCGTGCTGACCCCGAACCTGGCCAGCGGCAACTTCAGCGTCCTGAGCAACCGCTACAACCTGACCAGCACGGTCGATGGCGTCGAGCAAATCCAGTTCCGCACCAGTGGCGGCAATGGTTCCCGCGAGACGATCACGCTGCTGACCGGAACGACGGGAGACGACAGCAGCCTGGCGATTTCCGCGGGCGCGGGCCACATCCTCGGCATTGCCGGTGCCGGTAACGATGCCTTCACCGTTGCCAACACCGCCAAGAACACCCTGGACGGTGGCAGCGGCACGGACTCGGTCACCCTGCAACTGGGCAATGGACTCAGCGGCCTGCATCTGAGCCAGGACAGCAACAACAGCCTGCAATGGCATGTCCTGGATGGCGTCGGCAACAACGTGGTGGACATCACCGCCCGGACGGCGGCCACCGGCACGACGATCAGCCCGACCTTCGCCATCGACGTGCTGACCTCCGGCGTCGGCGCGTTCCAGGAAACCCTGGTCAACATCGAAGCCCTGAAGTTCGTCGATACCCTGGGCGCCTCGACGCTGCTGCAACTGACGCTGGGCAACCAGACGGTGATCGCCGCCTGATCCCCGCATCGCGCAAGCTGCCTTAACCCCCACGGCCAGAAGTTCTCCGGTACTTCTGGCCGTGTGTGGTTTACTCCCCCGCGATACACCGCCATGAATCGCCGCACCCTGCAATGACTCCGCTCCCCCGCCCCTCCCGCCTTTACCTCGGCAGCCGCCATTTCCGGCTGGACGCCGCCGGCCCCGCAGCCGTGGTGGGCGAAGGCCTGGGCGACGACCCCGCCGGCTGGGCCGCCGCGCTGAAACGGCTGGCGACCGACCCCCGGCTGCCGCCCGGCCCACGCCAGCTGCTGATCTCCGACCGCTGGGTCCGCTACGACCTGCTGCCGGTGGCAACCCGGCAACTGGGCGAGGACGAAGCCCGGCTGCTCGCCGAATCCCGCTTCCGCCGCCAGTACGGCGCACCGCTGTGGCCGCTGCGGCTGGCGGCCGCGCCGGCCCATCTGCTGTCGCTGGCGCTGCAGCCGGCGCTGCTGGCGGCACTGGAAGCGCAGCAGGCTGAACTCGGCCTCTGCGGCGTCGAACCCTGGTTCGCCGCACTGTGGGACCGGGCCTGGCCGCAACTGCGCCAGTTCCGCGGCTGGCTGCTGGTCGACGAAGAGGACATCCTGCTGCTGGCCCAGGTCGATCACGGCCGGCTGCTCGGCCTGCGCAGCCAGTTGTCCAGCCCGAGCCAGCCCGCCGATCCGCTGGAGCTGCTGACCCGGCAGGCGGCGCTGGCGCCGGACGCCGGCCATCAGGTGCTGATTCACAGCCTGAACCCGCCGCCGACGCTGCCCGCCCCCTGGCAGGGGCAAGCCCTGGTTCTGCCGCCGGCCCCCGGCGCCGGCGCCCGGCTGTGGCAATGGCTGCGCCATGGCTGAACCTGGCCGCAGGCTTTCCCCCGGCCGCTGCCGCGGCTTCAGCCTGATCGAACTGGTGGCCGTGCTGGTGATCCTGGCGATCCTGGCCGCCGCGGCGATGCCCCTGGCCCAGCTTTCCGCCCGCCGCGCCAAGGAGCAGGAACTGAAGCTGCACCTGCGGACGATCCGCGAGGCAATCGATGCCTACAAGCGGGCGGGCGACGAGGGCCGCATCGCCCGCCGGATCGGCGAATCCGGTTTTCCGAAGACCCTGGAAGAATTGGCCGACGGCATCGAGGACAAGCGCGACCCCAAGCAGGGCAAGATTTACTTCCTGCGCAGCGTGCCCACCGACCCCTTCGCCCCCGACGAGCTCCGCGGCAGCCAGAGCTGGGCGCTGCGCAGCTACGCCAGCCCGCCGGAAGACCCCAAGCCCGGCGACGACATCTACGACGTCCATTCCCGCAGCCCGGAAACCGGGCTGAACGGCATTCCCTACCGGCAATGGTGAGCGACGATGCGTTTTGAACTGCAGGTCTATCGCGACGGGGAAGGGCTGAGCCAGATCGAACTGGAAGCGCAGAACGCCGCCGAAGCCGAAACCCAGGCCGGCAGCCGGGGCTGGCTGGTGCTGCGGGTCAAGCCGCTGCGCGAAGGCGGGCTGCTCTCCGCCAGCCGCCGCCGCAACCGTTTCCCGCTGCTGCAATTCAGCCAGCAGCTCTTCGGCCTGCTGCGCGCCGGCCTCAGCCTGCTCGAAGGGCTGGAAACCCTGGCGGAAAAGGAGCCGCAGGCTTCGGCCCGCGCCGTGCTGCAGACCCTGCTCGACCGGCTGCGCCACGGCCACTCCCTGTCCCAGGCCCTGGCCGCGTCGCCGGAAAGCTTTCCGCCGTTTTACGTTGCCAGCCTGCGCGCCTCGGAACAGAGCGGCGATGTCGCCGAAGCGCTGCGCCGCTACATCGGCTACCAGAAACAGCTGGACCAGTTGCGCAAGCAGGTGGTGTCGGCGCTGATCTACCCCTGCCTGCTGCTCGGAGTCGGCACGCTGGTGGTGCTGTTCCTGCTCGGCTATGTGGTGCCCCGCTTCAGCAGCATCTACCAGTCGCGCAGCGACACCCTGCCCTGGGCTTCACGGCTGCTGCTCGACTGGGGCGAATTCGTCTCCGGCCACCCGCTGGCGCTGGCCGGGCTGGTGTTCGGCAGCGTTGCCGCCTTGCTCACGCTGCTGCGGCAGCCGGCTTTTCAGCGCCGGCTGGCCGATCAGCTCTGGCAACTGCCCTGGCTGGGGGAAAGGCTGCGCACCTACCAACTCTCCCGGCTGTTCCGCACGCTGGGCATGCTGCTGCACGGCGGCACGCCGCTGGTCGGGGCGCTGGAGCTGGTGCCCGGCCTGCTGAGCCCGCTGCTGCAACCGCTGCTGGCCGTCGCCACCGCCCGCATCCGCGAAGGCGAGGCCCTGTCGCGCGCCTTCCTTGAAGCCGGGCTGACCACGCCGGTGGCCTTCCGGATGCTGCGGGTGGGCGAGCGTTCCGGGCAGATGGCGGAGATGCTCGACAACATTGCCGTGTTCTACGACGAGGAAATCGAACGGGACATCGGCATCTTCACCCGCGTTTTCGAACCCCTGATGATGGCGCTGATCGGCCTGCTGGTCGGCGGCATCGTCATCGTGATGTACATGCCGATCTTCGATCTGGCCGGGAGCCTGCAATGAGCACACCGCAAGACCGGGACTGGGCCGCCGAAGCCGCGGCCCTGGGGACGGACCCCGGCGCCTTCCTCCACTGGCTGGACAAGCAGCCGCTGCCGATACCGGTCTGGCTGCAGCTGGCCGGGGCGCGCTTTCATTACCCGACGCTGGGCATCGCCGCGCTGGGCGCACTGAGCCCCGACTTCCAGTTGCTGCCGCTGACCGAGGCCGGACAAAGGCAATGCCTGCTGCTGCGGGACGCCGCCGGCGCGCTCATCGGCGCCCTGGCCAACCCGGCGGATACCGCCAGCCTCAGCCTGCTCGAAGCCCGCGCCGGCCACCCCCTGCGCTGGCACCTGATCCACCCCGCCGACCTGCGCGCCCTGCTCTCCCGCCACGAAGCCGGGCTGAATGCACTGGAGTCCGCCGTCGGCGTGGGCAGCAGCAGCGAAGGCCCGCGGCGGATCGAGGAAATTTCGCTGCAAACCATCGGCGAAGCGATGAATCCGGTGGTGCGCCTGGTCAATTCCACGCTGTACGACGCGCTGAAGCTGGGCGCCAGCGACATCCACCTCGAAGCCACCGGCCGCGGCATGGTGATCAAGTACCGGGTCGATGGCGTCCTCGGCCTGGCCGGGGAAATCAGCGACACCACGCTGGCCGAACAGGTGATCTCCCGGATCAAGGTGCTGTCCGACCTGGACATCGCCGAACGGCGGATTCCCCAGGACGGCCGCTTCAAGGTCCGGGCGCGGGAGCGGGAAATCGACTTCCGGGTCTCGATCATGCCCAGTGTCTTCGGCGAGGACGCGGTGTTGCGTATCCTCGACAAGGAATCCATCGCCGGCCACCTGGCCGGCCTGTCGCTGGACGTGCTGGGCTTCGACCCGGCGGCGCTGCAGGTGATCCGCCGGCTGGCCCGCGAACCCTACGGCATGCTGCTGGTCACCGGCCCCACCGGCAGCGGCAAGACCACCACCCTTTACGCCGCCCTGTCGGAAATCAACACCGGCGAAGAAAAGATCATCACCATCGAAGACCCGGTGGAATACCAGGTCCCCGGCGTGCTGCAGATTCCGGTCAATGAAAAGAAGGGCCTGACCTTCGCCCGCGGCCTGCGCTCCATCCTCCGCCACGACCCGGACAAGATCATGGTCGGCGAAATCCGCGACCCGGAAACCGCCGAAATCGCCATCCAGTCGGCGCTGACCGGCCACCTGGTGTTCACCAGCGTCCATGCCAACAACGTCTTCGACGTGCTCGGCCGCTTCATCCACATGGGCGTCGATCCCTACAGCTTCGTCTCGGCGCTGAACGGCATCGTCGCCCAGCGGCTGATCCGCCTGAACTGCCCCGCCTGCTCCCGCCCGGTCCAGCCCGGCGCCGAACTCCTCGCCGCCTCCGGCCTCACGCTGGACGACCTTAAAGGCGCCACGCTGCGCGAAGGCAGCGGCTGCGGCGAATGTCGCGGCACCGGCTACAAGGGCCGCCGCGCCATCGCCGAATACATGATCCTCAACGACGAACTGCGGGAACGCATCATCGCCCGCAACTCGATCCGCGAACTCAAGGCCGCCGCCGCCCGCCACGGCACCCTGGGCCTGCGCCACGCCGCCCTCCAGGCTGTCCGCCACGGCCAGACCACCCTCCAGGAAATCAACCGCGCCACCTTCGTCGAACAGGACGGGCCGCTGTTGGGGGGGTGAGGCGGCGGCCATTCCGCCCGCGGCCGCCTCCACAACTGGCGGCCCACTGCCGGAGAAGGAAGCGACGGCAAAACCTTGCTGCAAGCATGGACACCCCATGGTTCGGGTGCTACCCTCGCGCGCTTGTTTTCAAGCACATTGGGATTTATTCATGTCATTGTCGCCAAGGTTTCTGTTTTGCTGGTTGCTGCTCCTGCCGCTCCGTGCGCTGGCCATCACCGCCCTGCCTTATCTGCCACTTGATGATGGCAACAGCTGGACCTACCAGATCAACACGACCCAGGCCAACCGCTACGTGGCTGCGGGCAGCTATCCGGTGAATGGCGTCGCGACGAAATTGCTCAAATACGCCAACGGGGACGAGGCCTACCTGACCAATGACAGCAACGGCATCCGCAAGCACAAGCAATATGTCGCCAGCTACTACCTCAGCGGCGTCGGTTATGTCAGCGAAACCGATGTGTTTTCGCCGCCGCTGAAGTTTGCCAACGCCGAGATGAACGTCGGCGACGTGCTGTCCCAGTCCGGCAAACTCCAGGCAACCCTCAACGCCGGCAACGGCCAGAGTCTGCAATTCACGCTGGATTACAGTGGCTCCTCCCAGGTTCTCGGCTACGAAAGTGTGGTCACACCGGCAGGCACCTTCAACAATGCGCTGAAAATCAAGGGCTCAATCACCTACTCCGGCTACGCCAATGGCCAATACCTCTCCGGCAGCACCACCGAGGTGTATTGGACGATTCCGAATATCGGGGTTGTCAGAAATGACACGACCACCAACGGCAATACGTCGAGCGCCCTGCTTCATTCAAGCAACCTGACCACGCCCCTGGTCGGATTCAGCCCCGCCAGCCTGACTTTCCCCGCGCAACGCTTCAACACCAGCAGTGCCAGCCAGACCATCACGCTGACCAACAAGTACGCCAGCGCGATCCAGATTTCCGGTCTCCAGTTGAGCGGCTCGTTCAGCCAGAGCAATAACTGCCAGAGCGGCCTCCTTGCCGCGGGCGCATCCTGCTCGGTGCAGGTCAGCTACACCGCCCTGGGCAGCGGCAGCCAGACCGGCACCCTGACGATTACCACCAGCGCCTCGAAAGTCCCGCTGCAGATTGCCCTGTCCGGCACCACCACCTACCCCCTGAACCTGAGCATGACGGGCCAGGGCAGCGTCAGCAGCAGCCCCAGCGGGCTGGCCTGTAACGCAAGCTGCACGGCCGACTTCAACGCGGACACCCTGGTCAGCCTGACGCCCCAGCCCGAGCCGGGCTACCTGTTTACCGGCTGGAGCGGCGACTGCTTCGGCCAGGTCAACTGCAGCCTGAGCATGAGCGCCGCCCGCAACGTCGGGGCCAGCTTCACCCTCGCAACGCCGCTGCCGGGCCTGAGCTATGCCGCGATGACGTTCGGCGATCAAAAGCTGGGCACCGTGGGCAAGGCCCTCAGCCTTTCCCTGGCCAACAGTGGCCTGGCCGCGCTGCAGATCTCCGGCATCAGCGCCAGCGGCGATTTTTCCGTCAGCCACGATTGCGGCAGCAGTCTGGCCCCCAAGGCCTTCTGTGAAATCCTGGTCAGCTTCGCCCCGAGCGCGAGCGGCGACCGCAGCGGCACCCTTTCGGTATTCAGCAACGCCGCCGGCAGCCCGCACAAGGTCAGCCTCAGCGGCCGCGGCGTGCTGCAGGTGAGTGCCGACCTGGCTCCCGGCTGGAATCTGCTTGGCAATGGCACGACCGAGGCGATTCCCATCGGGCAGTTCGCTGATCCGGAAAAGGTCACCAGCGTCTGGAAATGGCTGCCTGCCCAGGCCAACTGGGCGTTTTACGCGCCGGGCCTGCCCAACGGCGGCGCGGACTACGCCAGCGGCAAGGGTTATCAGCTGCTGTCCAGCATCGCGCCGGGGGAAGGCTTCTGGGTCAATGCCAAGAGCGCCTTCACGACCAGCTTCAGCGGTATCAGTCCCTTCCTGCTGGATCAATTCGGCGCGGGCAAGGCGCAGGAGCTGCCCAAGGGCTGGAGCCTGATTGCGGTGGGCAACGGCAGTTCCCCCCGTGCCTTCACCAACGCCCTGGCCAGCGATCCGCCCTCACCGGGCACCCCCGCGGCCAGTTCGCTGATCAGCCTGTGGGCCTGGCATGCCGGGAGCCCGGCGCAGGCGCCGGGCTGGCTGTTCTACGCCCCCAGCCTGGACAACAACGGCGGGCTGGACAGCTACCGCAACGGCAAGGGCTATCTGGGCTTCGAGCAACTGGGCAGAACCCTGGACCCCGCCAGCGGTTT
>JBEBBF010000079.1:0-5002 GCA_041158545.1 Pseudomonadota bacterium
CGGAGATCGATGGCAAGATCGGCGAGCGGCTCAATGCACTGGCGATGGCCACCGCCAGCGTGCCCCAGGACAAGCTGAAGGATTTGCCGCTGCTGGAGCAGCACCTGCGCCGGGAAACCGCGCTGCTCAGCCTGGTCGATGACCTTTACCTGTTCGACGCCCAGGGCGTGCTGCTGGTCGATTGGCCGGTCTATCCCGGTCGCCGCGGCCTGGACATGTCCGGTCGGGAATACATCCAGCACGTCCGAACTGCCCTGAAGCCGGTGATTTCCCAGCCCATCCTCGGCAAGGCCACCCGCCAGCCCATCGTCGTGCTGGCCGCGCCGGTGCTGGACAGCCACGGCCAGCTGGTCGCGATCCTCGGCGGCGTGCTGAACCTGCTGAAGCCCAACCTGCTCGGCGAGCTGGCCCGGCGCAAGATCGGCGACAACGGCTACCTCTATCTGGTCGCCGACGACCGGACGACGATCATCCACCCGGATCAGACCCGGATCATGCAGCCGATCACCCGCCCCGGCGAAAACCCCCTGCTCGACCGGGCGTTCGCCGGCTTCCAGGGCACCGGAGAGGGGACCAACAGCCGCGGCATGCAGGGGCTGTTCACTTTCAAGCGGCTGGAGGCCACCGGCTGGATCCTGGCTTCGGTGATCCCCGCGGACGAGGCATTCCGCTCGCTGGCCCATGTTCGCCAAACCATGCTGTGGGTCACGCTGGGCTTCGTGGTGTTGACGCTGCCGCTGCTGTGGTGGGGCGCGCAGCGGCTGTTCCGGCCACTGGATCACCTGGCCGAGGCCATGCACAGCCGGGCCACGGCGATCCGGCCGCGGCTGCCGGCGATGCCGGTGTCGGAGCGGGGCAGCCAGGAGATTCGCACGGTGGCCCAGGCGTTCAACAACTTCCTCGAAGCCCGCAACCGGGCCGAACTGGCGCTGTCCGCCAGCGAGCAGCGGGTCTCGGTGATCGTCGATAACGTCAGCGACGGCATCTGGGACTGGAATCTGGTGACCGGCGAGTTCTATACCAACCCGGCCTGGCAGGCGATGCTGGGCTACGACCAGCAGGCGCCGGGCGGCGAATTTGCCGATCTGGAAAGCCGGCTGCACGACGAGGACCGCAACCCGGTCAGGCTGGCGATTCAGGATTGTCTGGAGGGTCGCCGCGAGGAATACCGCTCGGAGCACCGGATGCGCCGGCTGGATGGCAAGGAAATCTGGGTGCTGGACCGGGGCCGGGTGGTCGAGCGCGACGTGCTCGGCCGGCCGCTGCGGATGCTGGGCACGCTGCAGAACGAAAGCGAGCGGCGGGAAAATCTGGCGCAACTGGCCCGCGCCAAGGCGGCGGCGGAGGCGGCCAGCCAGGCCAAGAGCCAGTTCCTCGCCAACATGAGCCACGAGTTGCGCACGCCGATGAATGGGGTCATGGGCATGATGGAACTGGTGCTGATGGGCGAGCTGGACCCGGAGCAGCGGGAATACCTGGACATCGCCAACAAGTCGGCCCACACCCTGCTGGCGCTGCTCAACGACATCCTCGACCTGTCGCGGATCGAGGCCGGCAAGCTGACCATCGAAAGGCAGGCCTTCGACCTGGGCGCCGAAGTCCGCGACGTCATGGCGATGATGCAGCCCGGCCTCGCCGAGCGGGGCCTGGCCGGACAATGCCTGATCGATCCGGCGCTCCCCTGTCCGCTGCTCGGGGATTCCCTGCGGCTGCGGCAGGTGCTGCTGAATCTGGTCGGCAACGCCATCAAATTCACCCACGAAGGCAGCGTCCGCATCGAACTCGGCCTGGTCGACCCGGCGGACGCCGACCCCTGCCGGGTCCGCATTGCCGTCCGCGACACCGGCATCGGCATCCCGGCGGACCGGCTGGAAAGCATCTTCGGCGCCTTCCATCAGGCCGACACTTCCTACAGCCGCCGCTACAACGGCACCGGCATCGGCCTGACCATCACCCAGCAGCTGGTCCAGCTGATGGGCGGGGAATTGCGGGTCGCCAGCCAGGAAGGCGAAGGCAGCACCTTCACGGTGACGCTGCCCTTCGACCGCCATCCGCCCGCCAGCGATCCGGGCATCACCCCGACAGCCTGAGCCCGGCGCCCCCCGCTGCGCCTGAACTACACCCGATCTGCGCCCGTGCTTTCCCTGTGCCAGCTTGCCCAGCGCAGCCCACGCCCCTATACTGTTCATATAAACAGTAGTCGCACCCCCCAGTTTGCCTTTCACCCCGCCGGACAAGGCCGGCGCTTAGCGGGCGGAAGGCACAGCAATATTTATTCCACCCATGGCCCTTGTGCCATAATCCGCGAAATTTTCCGAGGTAGGTTCATGGACGACAACAAGGCCAAGGCGCTCGCCATCGCGCTGCAACAAATCGAAAAGCAATTCGGCAAGGGTTCGATCATGCGTATGGGCGAAGCCCAGATCGACGAAGCCATCCAGGTCGTCTCCACCGGCTCCCTCGGCCTGGACGTGGCCCTGGGCGTCGGTGGCCTGCCTCGCGGCCGGGTCGTCGAAATCTACGGCCCGGAATCCTCCGGCAAGACCACGCTCTGTCTGCAGGTCGTCGCCGAGATGCAGAAGCTGGGCGGCACCGCGGCCTTCATCGACGCGGAACACGCGCTGGACCCGCAATACGCGCAGAAACTGGGCGTCAATGTCGGCGAACTGCTGATCTCCCAACCGGACACCGGCGAACAGGCGCTGGAAATCGCCGACATGCTGGTTCGCTCCGGCTCGGTGGACATCATCGTCATCGACTCGGTCGCCGCGCTGGTGCCGAAGGCGGAAATCGAAGGGGAAATGGGCGACGCCCTCCCCGGCCTGCAGGCGCGACTGATGAGCCAGGCGCTGCGCAAGCTGACCGCCAACATCAAGAAGACCAACACCCTGGTGATCTTCATCAACCAGATCCGGATGAAGATCGGCGTGATGTTCGGCAGCCCGGAAACCACCACCGGCGGCAATGCGCTGAAGTTCTACGCCTCGGTCCGCCTGGACATCCGCCGGATCGGCAGCATCAAGAAGGGCGACGAGGTCATCGGCAACGAAACCAAGGTCAAGGTCGTCAAGAACAAGGTGTCCCCCCCGTTCCGCGAAGCCCTGTTCGACATCCTCTACGGCGAAGGCATCTCCCGCGAGGGCGAGATCATCGAGCTGGGTGTCAACAACAAGATCGTGGACAAATCCGGCGCCTGGTACGCCTACAAGGGCGAAAAGATCGGCCAGGGCAAGGACAACACCCGGGAATTCCTGCGCAGCCATCCGGAGATGGCCCGGGAAATCGAAGGCCGCATCCGCGAAACCCTGGGTGTCGCGCCGCTGCCCCCCGTTGCGGACAGCAATGGCTGAACTCAGCCTGCGCGGCCGCGCCGTGCAGTTCCTCGCACGGCGCGAGCACAGCCGGGCTGAATTGCAGAACAAGCTCGCCGGGCACGCCGAAAGCCCGGAGCAACTCTCCCAACTCCTCGAAGCCCTGCAGCAGGAAGGCCTGCTGTCGGACCAGCGCTACGCCCAGCAACGCAGCCTGGGCCGCGCCCACCGCCTCGGCGACCGCCGGCTGCAGCAGGAGCTGCGCCACAAGGGGGTCAGCGACGAGGACATCCAGATGGCACTGGACGAGACCGAAGACGAGGCCGGCCGCTGCCGGCAGGTCTGGCTGAAAAAGTTCGGCACCCCGCCCGCCAGCCGCGAAGAGCGGGCGAAGCAACTGCGATTCCTGCAATATAGAGGCTTTTCCAGTGCCAGCATCCGTGCGGTACTCCAAGCCAGTGACGAAGACGACTGCCATGATTCCGAAGCCTGACGCCGGCGCCACCCTGAGCGCCCACCACCTGCAAAAGCGCTACAAATCCCGCGCGGTGGTTCAGGACGTCTCCTTCGAAGTCAAATCCGGCGAAGTCGTCGGCCTGCTCGGCCCCAACGGTGCCGGCAAAACCACCTGCTTCAGCATGATCGTCGGCCTGATCACCGCCGACGGCGGCGAGATTTTCATCAACGACCAGAAGCTGACCCATCTGCCGATGCACCGGCGGGCGCAGCTGGGCCTGTCCTACCTGCCGCAGGAAGCCTCGGTGTTCCGCAAGATGAATGTCAGCGAAAACATCCAGGCGGTGCTGGAGCTGCAGAACCTCAAGGCCGGGGAAATCAACGCCCGGCTGGAGCGGCTGCTGGACGAGCTGCACATCGGCCACATCCGCCACACCAGCGCCGCCGCGCTGTCCGGCGGTGAGCGCCGCCGGGTCGAAATCGCCCGGGCGCTGGCCACCGAGCCGCACTTCATCCTGCTCGACGAGCCTTTTGCCGGGGTGGACCCGATTGCGGTGCTCGACATCCAGAAGATCATCCGCTTCCTGAAGGAGCGGGGCATCGGCGTGCTGATCACCGACCATAATGTCCGGGAAACCCTGGGCATCTGCGACCATGCCTGGATCATCAACGCCGGCAAAGTCCTTGCTTCTGGCCGCCCGGATGAGATCATTTATAATGAAAGTGTAAGAAAAGTGTATCTCGGCGAAAACTTCCGCCTCTAATCACAACACGCCGAAGTACCCACCCCACAGAAACGACCGTCACGGTCAGCGCATGAAACCAGCCCTCCAGCTCAAACTTTCCCAGCATCTGGCGCTCACCCCCCAGCTGCAGCAATCGATCAAACTGTTGCAGCTCTCCACGCTGGAGATGAACCAGGAGATCGAACGCTATCTGCTGGAAAATCCCCTGCTGGAGCGGGAAGACGAACCGGGCGAGGCGCCGGAAAACTTCACGCCGCAACCGGGCAACGACCATGAGCCGACCCCGGAGGCCGCCAGCAGCAACGAGCGCCACGATGCCGAAGAGCCCGTCGCCCGGGAAGAAACCCCGATGGACCTCAACGACGACGAGCGTTGGGCCAGCGACGCCGGCTCCTACAGCGGCAGCGGCGACGACGACGGCGACGACACCCACGACATCCACGCCGCCACGACCTCGCTGCGTGACCACCTGACCTGGCAACTGGGGAT
>JBEBBF010000080.1:0-6018 GCA_041158545.1 Pseudomonadota bacterium
CGCGGCCGGCCTGGGCGATAGCGGCCGGCTGCAATCCTGCCTCTACACGCTGAGCGAGGAAATCCATCGCCTGGCGCCCTCGCTGCAACGCTACGCCGATGCCGGGGAGGCTTGAGCGGCCCTTGCGGTAGAATCCGCCGTTCTCGAGGAAAGGGCGATGGCGGGACTGGACGGCAAGGTGGTGTTGGTGACGGGGGCGGCCAAGCGCGTGGGCGCGGCGATTTCCCGTCGACTCCACGCCGCCGGGGCGAGCCTGCTGCTGCATTACCGCTCCGCCGAGGCGGAAGCGGCGGCGCTGGCGGCGGAATTCAACCGGCAACGCCCCGATTCGGCGAGTCTCCTGGCGGCCGATCTGTTGCAGACCCGTGCGCTGCCGCGGCTGGTCGAGGCAGGCGTGGCCCGCTACGGCCGGCTCGACGGGCTGGTCAATAACGCGTCCAGCTTTTTCCCGACGCCGGTCGGCGGGATCAGCGAGGCCGACTGGGACGATCTGGTCGGCAGCAATTTCAAGGCGCCCCTGTTTCTTTCCCAGGCGGCGGCACCACATCTGCAGGCCAGCGGCGGCGCCATCGTCAATATCACCGACGTCCACGCCGAGCGCCCCCTGCGCGGCTATGCCCTGTATTCCGCGGCGAAGGGCGGGTTGCTGACGCTGACCCGGGCGCTGGCCATCGAGCTGGGGCCGACGGTGCGGGTCAATGCGGTGGCGCCGGGGCCGATCCTGTGGCCGGAGGACGGGCAGTTCCCGACCCCGGAGCGGCAGGCCATCGTCGCCCATACCTTGCTGCAGCGGGAAGGCTCGCCGCAGGACATCGCCGATGCGGTGCATTTCCTCCTGGCCGAGGCGCGGTACATGACCGGCCAGGTTCTCAATATCGACGGCGGTCGGACCGCCCACCTGTAAGTCATGGAAATCTCGAACAACGTCAGTAAATTGAAGCGCGCGCTGGAAAGTCGCGTCGGCAAGGCCATCGGCGACTACAACATGATCGAGGACGGCGACACCGTGCTGGTCTGCGTCTCCGGCGGCAAGGATTCCTACACGCTGCTGTCGCTGCTGCAATCGATGCAGCGCAAGGCGCCGATCAAGTTCCGGCTGATCGCGATGAATCTGGACCAGAAGCAGCCGGGTTTCCCCGCCGAGGTGCTGCCGGCCTATTTCGAGTCGGTCGGCGTCGAATACCGGATCGTCGAGCAGGACACCTACTCCATCGTCAAGGAGAAGATTCCCGAGGGCAAGACCACCTGCTCGCTCTGCTCCCGGCTGCGCCGCGGCATCATTTACCGTACCGCCAAGGAACTGGGCGCCAACAAGATCGCCCTCGGCCACCACCGCGACGACATGGTGCATACGCTGTTCCTCAACCTGCTGTTCGGCGGCAAGCTGAAGGCGATGCCGCCCAAGCTGCTGACCGACGACGGCGCCCACATGGTGATCCGGCCGCTGGCCTATTGCGGCGAGGCGGAAATCGCCCGCTTTGCCCGCGGTGCCGGCTTCCCGATCATTCCCTGCAACCTCTGCGGTTCCCAGTCCAACCTGCAGCGCCAGAAAGTGCGGGAGATGATGCAGGAGTGGGACAAGCGCTACCCCGGCCGCACCGAGGCGGTCTTCAATGCGCTGCAGAACGTGGTGCCCTCGCATCTGGCGGATAACGCGCTGTTCGGTTTCCGCGATCTGCAGCTGGGCGGCCAGGTGGACGAGGGCGATATTGCCTTCGATCCGCCGGAAATCAGCGAAATGGCACCGGTTCCCGAGGTGGTGCTGCCGGCATCCATCCCGGTACGCAGCCGCGACGAGGTGTGAAGAAGTTCCCCCTTTGCCCTTGCGATGGCCGGGGGATCATCTATGATGCAGCGCAATAAGCCGCATTGGAGGTGAAGACATGAATCAGCAAGGCAGGGAACTGGCGGTACTGGTGGCGGACATCGCCGGCCGCAACCGGGTGGCGATGCGGCTGGGGGAAACCGAGGCCGGGCATGCGATTGATCGCTGCATCAAGCGGATCGAGCGGGCTATCGAAGGCTCCCGCGGGCTGTTGGTCCGTAGCGAGCAGGACCGGATCATCGCGATTTTCCCGGCGGCTGAAGATGCCTGCCTGTCCGGGGTCGAGATGCAGCAGCGGGTTGCCGACCTGCCGCCGGTCAGCGGCGTCAAATTGTCGCTGCGAGCCGGCTTCGCCTTTGGCCTGGTCAATGAATCGAGCTACGGCGTTTCCGGCGTCACCGCGCAACAGGCGGCGCAGCTGGCCGAGCGGGCACTGACCGGACAGGTGGTGACCAATCGCCTCACCGTCGCCAAGTTGAACCCGACGCTGGCCCAGGCCGCCCGGCCGGCCTCCGGCGAACACCCGGCGGAATCCCCGGAACAGGAGCCGATGATCGTCTGGCACCAGCCCCAGGTCGGCGGCGGCAGCAGCAAGCCGGCGGTGGCGCCCGCCGTGGCCCCGCCCGGCAAGCGACTGTGCCTGCGCTACAAGGGCAAGGCCTGCCTGGTGGATGAGCGTTCGCCGACGCTGACCATGGGCCGGGATCTGAGCAACTTCCTGATCGTCGAAGATCGCAAGGCGTCCCGAATCCACGCCCGGCTGGAATACCGCAACGGCCGCTTCCTGCTGGTTGATCAAAGCACCAACGGCAGCTATGTGTCCCAGGGCAACGAGGCCGAAGCCTTCATCTGGCAGGCGGAACTGGAATTGACCGCCAGCGGCAGTCTCTGTTTCGGCGAGCCCTCGGACCACACCGATTCCGACCCGGTCGATTTCGAATTTCTCTGAACGCCGGAGCATGCGCTACGGGCTGGATGCCGTAGCCGCCGTTTGAAAGCAGAAGGCCCGCGACCGTGACCGGCGCGGGCCTTCTGCGTGTTGCCGTGGGCCGCTTACTTGGCGTCGGCGGTGCACTTCTTCATGAAGCTGGCCTTGGCGGCGCCGGCGAGCTTCTTTTCGGCGGCCTTGGCGGCGCAGTCATTGGCCGGGGCCGGCGCGGCGGCGGCGGCTTCGCCACGCAGGCAGGCGTCGCGCTTGTCCTTGTATTCCTGGCCCTTCAGACCCTTGGCCTGGGCGGAACATTGCTTCATCTTTTCCTGTTGCGGCGAGAGCTTCTTGTCTTCGGCGTGGACACCGGCGGCAAAGGTGGTGGCCAGGCACAGGGCGAGCAGGCTGAGCAGTTGCTTCATGGGTGGATCTCCGGGTTGGGTTGGACTACAGGTCTTCGTCGAGCAGGGCCCGCTGCTGGCGGGCGATGAATTCCTGCATGCTGTCGATACCGCGCAGCTGCAGGATGGTGTTGCGGACCGCGGCTTCCAGCAGCACCGCCAGGTTGCGACCGGCCGCAACCGGGACGACGACCTTGCGGATTGGCACGTCGAGGATTTCCTGGGTCTGGGCGTCGAGGGGCAGTCGCGGTGCATCGACGCCGGGGGCGGGCTTTTGCAGATAGACGATCAGCTTCAGCTTCATTTTCCGCCGGGAAGCGGTTTCACCGAAGATGGTGCGGATGTTGAGCAGGCCGAGGCCGCGGACTTCCAGGTAGTCGCGCAACATGCCGGGGCAGCGGCCTTCGATGGTGGAGGGCGCGATCCGCGCCAGTTCGACGATGTCGTCGGCGACCAGGCCATGGCCGCGGGAGATCAGCTCCAGCGCAAGTTCGGATTTGCCGACGCCGGAGTCACCGGTGATCAGCACGCCCATGCCCAGCACGTCCATGAACACGCCGTGCATGGTCATCGTGTTCGCCAGCCGGCGGGAAAGGTAGATCCGGAGCTGGTCGATGACCGCCGAGCAGGGGCGCGGCGTGGTGATCAGCGGGGTCTGGTTGTAGCGGCAGACTTCGAGCAGGGCTTCGGGCAGCTCCAGCCCGTCGGCGACGATGAAGGCCGGCGGCTGGGCATGGGCGATGTCTTCCAGCATCTGCCGCAGCCGGCTGGGGCTGCAGCGGGCGATCCAGCTCATTTCGGCGTGGCCGATGACCTGCAGCCGTTCCGGATGGATGATGTTGAGGTGGCCGACGAAATCCGAGCCGAAGGTGCCGGAGCGTTGCAGCTGGATCGGGCGGTGATCGACCGGCGTGATCCGCCAGGTCAGCATCAGTTTGTCCCGGTTGTCCTCGAAGAGCTGCCTGATGCTGAGTTCGTCGCCGGCTTCCATGGTTTCAGGCGGTGAAGAGCTGGCGGACTGTGGCGGCGTCGCCGGCCGCCTGCAGGGATTCGCGGAAACTGCGTTCGGCGAAGCGCTGCGCGAGTTCGGAGAGGATTTGCAGGTGTTGTTCGGTGGCCTGTTCCGGCACCAGCAGCACGAACAGCAGATTGACCGGGCGGCCGTCGGGGGAGTCGAAGGGGACGGCGTGGGTGAGCCGCATGAAGGCGCCGATAGCTTGCTTCAGGCCCTTGATCCGGCCGTGGGGAATCGCGATGCCCTGGCCGAGACCGGTGGAACCGAGCTTTTCCCGGGCGAAGAGGCTGTCGAACACAACCGAGCGGGCGATGCCCTGGTGGTTCTCAAACAGCAGACCTGCCTGCTCGAAGACCCGTTTTTTACTGGTGGCTTCCAGATCAAGGACGATATGGGACTCGGGCAGCAGGTGCGTGAACAGGTTCATGGTGGGGTGAAAAAATAAAAGGCCGCGCCAAGGTGGCGCGGCCGGCAGGCTGGACTCAGTCAGCCAGATGATGGGCGGGCTTGTCGCCGCGGTGATGGTCCTGGACCCGCTGCTTGTGCTTCTGGACTTGCCGGTCCAGCTTGTCGAACAGGGTGTCGATGGCGGCATAGAGGTCGTCGCCTTCGGTTTCGACAAAGATGTCCTTGCCGGGAACGTGGACCGTGACTTCTGCTTTCTGCTTCAGCTTCTCAACGGACAGGATGACATTCACGCCCGTGACGCGGTCGAAGTGGCGAACAACGGGTTCGAGTTTGCTGTTCACGTAGTCGCGAAGGGCCGGGGTTACTTCGATGTGATGACCGCTGATTTGCAGATTCATATTTTTCTCCTCTTTTTACAGGGTCTTGCGGTGATTGACCGGCGGGATGTTGAGCGCTTCCCGGTATTTGGCTACGGTACGGCGGGCTACAACGATTCCCTGCTGGCCTAGTATTTCGGATATTTGACTATCCGACAAGGGCTTCTTGCCGTCTTCGGCCGCGATCAACTGCTTGATCAGCGCCCGAATCGCGGTGGAGGAAGCCGCGCCGCCGGTATCCGTGGCGACATGGCTGCCGAAGAAGTATTTCAGTTCGTAGATGCCCCGCGGCGTGGACATGTACTTTTGCGACGTCACGCGGGATACGGTGGATTCATGCAGGCCGAGGATGTCGGCGATTTCCCGCAGCACCAGCGGCCGCATTGCGACTTCGCCGTGTTCGAAGAACTGGTGCTGCCGCTCGACGATGGCCTGGGCGACGCGGGCGATGGTGTCGAAACGCTGCTGGACGTTCTTGATCAGCCAGCGGGCTTCCTGCAGCTGGCCGTTGAGGCTGGATTCACCGCGGCGTTGCTTGGCGAGGATTTCGGCGTAGAGCCGATTGACCCGCAGCCGCGGGAAGGCGTCCGGGTTGATCGCCGCGGTCCATTTGCCGCGCAGCTTTTTGACGATGACGTCCGGCGTGATGTAGCGGGTGTCCAGCGCGGCGAAGCGGGCGCCGGGGCGGGGATTGAGCCGGGTGACCTGGGCGTGCGCGGCGCGCAGCGCGTCATCGTCGCAGCCGGTCAGCTTCTTGATCCGGGTGAAGTCGCGGGCGGCGAGGAGTTCGAGGTGCGAGCGGACAACGGCCAGCGCCAGGTCACGGCAGGGATCGGCGGGCTGGGCCAGAAGCTGCAGCGCCAGGCATTCCTGGGGGCTGCGGGCGGCGATGCCGGTCGGGTCGAAGCTTTGCAGCTGCTTCAGCGCGATTTCCATGTCGTCCAGCTCGATTTCCAGCTCCGGTGGCAGGGTTTCGAGCAGTTCATCGAGCGAGGCGGAGAGGTAGCCGTCTTCGTCCAGGGCTTCGATCAGAAAGCGGACGAGGCTGCGGTCACGGTCGCTCA
>JBEBBF010000081.1:0-3810 GCA_041158545.1 Pseudomonadota bacterium
AGAGGTCGGTGTTGGGCTTGTGGCCGATGGCGATGAAGACGCCGAGCAGTTCGATGTCGCGGGTGGCGCCGTCCTGGGTGCCCTTGACCCGGATGCCGGTGACGCCGCTGGCGTCGCCCAGCACTTCGTCCAGCGTGTGGTGCCACAGGATCGTGACCTTGCCTTCCTTTTCCTTCTGGAACAGCTTGTCCTGCATGATCTTTTCCGCCTTCAGCTTGTCGCGGCGGTGGATCAGCGTGACGTGGCTGCAGATGTTGGCCAGGTACAGGGCTTCCTCGACGGCGGTGTTGCCGCCGCCGACCACGGCGACCGGCTTGTTGCGGTAGAAGAAGCCGTCGCAGGTGGCGCAGGCGGAGACGCCGCGGCCCTGGAAGGCGTCTTCCGACGGCAGGCCGAGGTATTGCGCCGAAGCGCCGGTGGCGATGATCAGCGCGTCGCAGGTGTAGCTGCCGGTGTCGCCGACCAGCTTGAACGGCCGCTGCTGCAGTTCGGCGGTGTGGATGTGGTCGAAGATCATTTCGGTCTCGAAGCGGCGGGCGTGGGCTTCGAAGCGGGCCATCAGTTCCGGACCCTGGACGCCGTCGGCGTCTGCCGGCCAGTTATCCACTTCGGTGGTGGTCATCAGCTGGCCACCCTGGGCCAGGCCGGTGATCAGCGTCGGCTTCAGGTTGGCGCGGGCGGCATAAACGGCGGCGGTGTAACCGGCGGGGCCGGAGCCAAGGATGATCAGGGAGTGGTGTTTCGGGCTGTCGCTCATGGTGATTCTCGCGGTAAGGGGTTTGGGACGTTGTTCCGGGCAGCGGGAGCAGCCGGAAATTATAGCGAAGGCGGGCGGCGCCGCTCCCGGCTGACGGAGATTGACGCGCATTCCGGCGGCGGGCCAGCGTGGCGCTGCCGCAACGCGAACCCGGTTTCAGAGCCGGCTTGCGGCGGCGGGTTCCCGCCTATTGCGCCGCAACAATTGCGAGTCCGGTTTATAATCCTTCGGTAAGCTCATGATAAATTGAGATTCATTGCTTGCTGGCCACCTTGCCCGCAAGTGCCGATCCGGCGGCTGGCCCCACCTGGGCGCGGTGTCCGGAGCTGATTTCGACGGTTCTCTGCCGTCCCTGATGGAGTTTTCCGCCTTGGCGCGCCGTGCTGAACGCCCCTCCCGCTCGATTCCGGACAAATTCGGTGGCCTGCTGCTGGAGTCCCGCTGGCTGCTGCTCGGCGCTGTCGGCGTGTTTCTGGCGCTGGCGCTGTGGGGCTTTGACCGGGGCGACCCCGGCTGGTCCCATTCCGTGTCCCACGGCCAGCTGCACAACCCGGCCGGCAGCTTCGGCGCCTGGTTGTCCGACCTGCTGCTGTACCTGTTCGGCGTGTCCGCCTGGTGGTGGGTGGCGCTGATCGTGCTGTTCGTCTGGTGGGGGTATCGCTCGCTGGACAGTGAAAAAGCCGGGGAGCAGCCGCTGAACCGCCGCTCCCTGCCGCTGGCGCTTACCGGTTTTGCCATGGTGTTGATCTGCAGCGCCGCGCTGGAAGCCCTGCGTTTTTACAGCCACAAGGCCGGCCTGCCGCTGCAGCCGGGCGGCATGCTGGGGCTGGAGCTGGGCGGCTGGCTGTCGCGGACCCTGGGTTATACCGGGGCGACCCTGTTCTTCCTGCTGGGGATCGCGGTCGGCTGGAGCATCCTGACCGGAATGTCCTGGCTGCTCGCCGCCGAGCGGGTCGGCGGGGTGCTGGAGGGTTTGTACAACCTCTGCCTGAACCGGGCGGAGCTGTGGCAGGACAAGCGGATCGGCCGGGAAGTGGCCGAGAAGCGCAAGGTCGACGTGGCCGTGGAAAAGAAGCAGCGGGCGGAAGTGGTGACGCCGCTGGTGATCGAGCCGACCCTGGTCGAAGTGCCGGTGTCGCCCAAGGTGGAAAGGCGGATCGAGCGGGAAAAACAGGCGGTGCTGTTCCCCGAGGCGGTGATCGGCGGCCTGCTGCCGCAGATGCAGCTGCTGGACCCGGCGCCGACGCAGAACGTGATGCCGGCGCCGGAAGTGCTGGAATTCACTTCCCGCCAGATCGAACGCAAGCTGGCCGACTTCGGCGTGCAGGTTCAGGTGCTGGCGGCGCTGCCCGGCCCGGTGGTGACCCGTTACGAAATCGAGCCGGCGATCGGGGTCAAGGGTTCGCAGATCGTCAATCTGGCGCGGGATCTGGCGCGGGCGCTGGCGCTGGTGTCGGTCCGCGTCGTGGAAACGGTGCCGGGCAAGTCCTGCATGGCGCTGGAGCTGCCCAATCCCCGCCGCCAGACCGTGCGCCTGGTCGAGATCATCGCCAGCAAGCCCTACAACGACATGCACAGCGCGCTGACGCTGACGCTGGGCAAGGACATCGGCGGCCAGCCCATCGTCGCCGACCTGGCCAAGATGCCGCACCTGCTGGTCGCCGGCACCACCGGTTCAGGCAAGTCGGTCGGGATCAACGCGATGATCCTGTCGCTGCTGTACAAGTCCGAACCGCAGCAGGTCCGGCTGATCCTGATTGACCCGAAGATGCTGGAATTGTCGATCTACGAAGGCATTCCCCACCTGCTGGCGCCGGTGGTCACCGACATGAAGCACGCCGCCAATGCACTGTCCTGGTGCGTCGGCGAGATGGAAAAACGCTACAAGCTGATGTCGGCGATGGGGGTGCGCAACCTCGCCGGCTTCAACAACAAGATTCGCGAGGCGGAATCCCGCGGGCAGAAGCTGCCGAACCCGCTGTCGCTGACGCCGGAAACCCCGGAGCCGCTGGAAAACCTGCCCTTCATCGTCGTGGTCATCGACGAACTGGCCGATCTGATGATGGTGGTCGGCAAGAAGGTCGAAGAGCTGATCGCCCGGCTGGCGCAGAAAGCCCGCGCCGCCGGCATCCACCTGATCCTGGCGACGCAGCGTCCCAGCGTGGACGTCATCACCGGCCTGATCAAGGCCAATATCCCGACCCGGATCGCCTTCCAGGTGTCCAGCAAGATCGACTCCCGCACCATCCTCGACCAGATGGGCGCCGAAGCCCTGCTCGGCCAGGGCGACATGCTTTACCTGGCGCCCGGCACCGGCTACCCGACCCGGGTGCATGGCGCCTTCGTCTCCGATGACGAAGTGCATCGGGTGGTCGAATACCTCAAGAGCGTCGCCGCGCCGCAGTATGTCGAAGGCGTGCTGTCCGCCAGCCTGGACGAACCCGGCGGCGGCGAGGGCGGTGGTGGCGACGAAGAGGGCGATTCGGAAAACGATCCCCTCTACGACAAGGCGGTGGAGCTGGTGCTGAGCAGCGGCCGCGCCTCGATTTCCCTGGTCCAGCGCAATCTGCGGATCGGTTACAACCGCTCGTCCCGGCTGATTGAAGCCATGGAAAAAGCCGGGCTGGTCTCGGCGATGGACGGCCGCGGCGGGCGCGAAGTGCTGGCCCGCAAACCCGAGGAGTAACCATGTTTTCTGGCATTCCGGCCCGGCGGGCCATCCTGGGCCTGCTGCTGGCCTTGCCCCTGACGTTGCCGTCGGCCCACGCCGGCAACAGCGTGGAGACCTTGCGCCAGTTCCTCGACGGCGCCCAGACGCTGAAGGGCGAATTCGCCCAGACCGTGCTGTCCCGCAACAAGAGCCAGCACGCCTCCGGCACCCTGGCCATCGCCCGCCCCGGCAAGCTGCGCTGGGACATCCAGAAGCCCTTTCCCCAGCTGATGGTCGGCGACGGCGAAAAATTCTGGATCTACGACCCGGAGCTGAAGCAGGTGACGGTGCGCAAGCTCGGCCAGGCCATCGGCAGCACCCCGGCGGCGCTACTGGCCGGCAG
>JBEBBF010000082.1:0-4064 GCA_041158545.1 Pseudomonadota bacterium
GTTTCCGAACGGACTTCCTGGTCGACATAAGCCTCGCGTTCCTTGGCAGCCTGGGCGCTGTTGTCCAGGATGGAGAACAGCCAGATACCGACGAAGCCAATGGTCATCGAGAACAAGCATGGCGAGGTGTAAGGGAACAGCGCGGAACCCTTCGGGTTACCCAGCACAGCTTCCCAGATCGACGGGGAAACCACGGTCAGGCCAACCGAGGAGATCAGGCCGAGGAAGCCACCGATCACTGCACCACGCGTCGTGCAGTTCTTCCACAGCACGGACATGAAGAGCACCGGGAAGTTGGCCGAAGCGGCGATTGCGAAGGCCAGGGAGACCATGAAGGCGATGTTCTGCTTTTCGAAGGCAATACCCAGCACAACGGCGATCACACCCAGAACGATCGTGGTGATACGGGAGACGCGCAGTTCGGCAGCCGAATCCGCCTTGCCTTCCTTGAACACCGTGGCGTAGAGGTCATGCGACACAGCGGAAGCACCGGACAGCGTCAGACCGGCAACCACAGCCAGGATGGTGGCGAAAGCAACCGCGGAGATGAAGCCGAGGAAGATGTTGCCGCCGACCGCGTTGGCCAGGTGGATAGCCGCCATGTTGCCGCCGCCGAGCAGGGCGCCCTTGGCGTCCAGGAACTGCGGGTTGGTCAGCACGAAGGTGATGGCACCGAAACCGATGATGAAGGTCAGGATGTAGAAGTAGCCGATCCAAGTGGTCGCCCAGAACACCGACTTGCGGGCTTCCTTGGCATCCGGCACCGTGAAGAAGCGCATCAGGATGTGCGGCAGGCCAGCCGTACCGAACATCAGGGCCATACCGAAGGAGATGGCAGAGATCGGATCCTTGACGAAGTTACCCGGGCCCATGATGGACAGACCCTTGGCAGCAGCGGCAGCCGTCACGTCAACCGTGGCAGCATCGGCACCGGCCTTGACGGCTTCGGCGATCAGACCCTTGGCCGCCAGTTCGGTCTTGATCTTGACCGCTTCGGCGAACATCGCTTCCGGGCTGAAACCGAAGTGCAGCAGCACCATGAAGGCCATGAACGAAGCACCAGCCAGCAGCAGGATCGCCTTGATGATCTGCACCCAGGTGGTGGCGGTCATGCCGCCGAACAGCACGTAAACCATCATCAGCGCACCGACGATGACCACGGCCATCCAGTATTCGAGGCCGAACAACAGCTTGATGAGCTGGCCAGCACCGACCATCTGCGCGATCAGGTAGAAGGCCACCACGACCAGCGTGCCCGAGGCCGCGAAGGCGCGGATCGGACCCGGCTTGAAGCGGTAACCGGCCACGTCGGCAAAGGTGAACTTGCCCAGGTTGCGCAGGCGTTCGGCCATCAGGAAGGTGATGACGGGCCAGCCGACCAGGAAGCCGATCGAGTAGATCAGGCCGTCGTAGCCCGTGGCCATCACGGCCGCCGAGATACCCAGGAAGGACGCGGCAGACATGTAGTCACCCGCGATCGCCAGGCCGTTCTGGAAGCCCGTGATGCCGCCACCGGCGGTGTAGAAGTCGGCAGCGCTCTTGGTCTTGGCGGCGGCCCACTTGGTGATCCACAGGGTGCCGGCCACGAAGGCGCCGAACATGCCGATGGCGGTCCAGTTGGTGGCCTGCTGAGCGGCCTGGCCGAGATCGGCACCGGCGGCAAAGGCGGCGCCCACGCTGGCGAGCAGGGCCAGGGCTGCGCCGAGGCGCATCAGGGTGGTCTTGTTCACGATGGCGGCTTTCATTTCGACGCGTCTTTCAGGATCTCGGCAGTCAGCGCATCGAACTCGCTGTTCGCACGGCGCACATAGATGCCGGTGATGATGATCGTGAAGACGATCACCCCCATGCCGATCGGCACGCCGATGGTGGTGACACCGCTGCCCATGGGTTGGGCGAGGAAGGGCTTGTTGAAGGCGATCAGGGCGATATAGCCGTAATACACCACCATCATCAGGGCAGTGAGCATCCAGCCGAAGCTGCCGCGCTTGCTGCGCAGTTCCTGATATCGGGGGTTCGCCTTGATGCGGTCGACGACCGGGTCACTCATATGGTGCTCCTGCTGGGGATTCAAAACGGCCCGTCGGGCCGGGGTGTTTCGGCACTCTGGGGGTACCGATTCGACAGGGCGCGAGTCTGGGTGCGTGTACTGACCAAGCTCTTACGCAGACCGTGAAATTACTGACAGATCCTGACGATGCACCCTCACAGCAACACTGGGCCGGCCCGGGCCAGGACTTGTCTATACAGGCGATGTTTCATGGGCGCCGCCAGGCCCGACCGGCGTGTCGCCCGATCAGGACTATCCCTAGCCAGGCCCGTTTCGGAGGCGATTTTTTGGATGGAGAAATGAAGCCTAGGGGTTCACCCGAGAGTTGTCAGCCTGCGTTGGCTATCCGTCAGTAGACGGTCAGAACTCGACAACACATTGCAACCATGCGCCGAAACCTCGGTGCAAGGTTCATTCATTCAACGCGTTGAGGAGACATCCCCCATGGCCAGTATTCCCGCCAACGCTCGACCGGCTGCCGCCCCCATGACGGCCGAGGAAAAGAAGGTCATCTTCGCTTCCTCGCTGGGCACCGTGTTCGAGTGGTACGACTTCTACCTGTACGGCTCGCTCGCAGCCATCATCGCCAAGCAATTCTTTGCCGGCCTTGATGCAGGTTCAGCCTTCATCTTCGCCTTGCTGGCCTTCGCCGCCGGCTTCATCGTGCGCCCCTTCGGCGCGCTGGTGTTCGGTCGCCTGGGCGACATGATCGGCCGCAAGTACACCTTCCTGGTCACCATCCTGATCATGGGCCTGTCGACCTTCATCGTCGGCATCCTGCCCAACTACGCCAGCATCGGTGTGGCCGCTCCGGTCATCCTGATCTGTCTGCGCCTGCTGCAGGGCCTGGCCCTGGGCGGTGAATACGGCGGTGCCGCCACCTACGTGGCCGAACACGCGCCGCAAGGCAAGCGTGGCGCCTACACCTCGTGGATCCAGACCACGGCGACGCTGGGCCTGTTCCTGTCGCTCATGATCATCCTGGGCACCCGCACCGCCATCGGCGAAGCGGCGTTCGCCGACTGGGGCTGGCGTGTTCCGTTCATCGTCTCGATCGCCCTGCTGGCCATCAGCGTGTGGATCCGCTTGAGCATGAACGAGTCGCCCGCCTTCAAGAAGATGAAGGAAGAAGGCAAGACCTCCAAGGCACCGCTGACCGAGTCCTTCGGCCAGTGGAAGAACCTGAAGATCGTGATCCTGGCGCTGGTCGGCCTCACCGCCGGTCAGGCCGTGGTTTGGTACTCGGGCCAGTTCTACGCCCTGTTCTTCCTGACCCAGGCACTCAAGGTCGACGGTGCGACCGCCAACATCCTGGTGGCCTTCTCGCTGATCATCGGCACGCCGTTCTTCGTGATCTTCGGCACCCTGTCGGACAAGATCGGCCGCAAGCCCATCATCATGGCCGGCTGCCTGCTGGCCGTGCTGACGTACTTCCCGCTGTTCGCCGCGCTGACCGAAGCCGCCAACCCCGACCTCGCCGCCGCACAGAAGAAGAGCCAGGTCGTGGTGAGCGCCGATCCGGGCGAATGCTCGTTCCAGTTCAACCCGACCGGTACGGCCAAGTTCACCAGCTCGTGCGACATCGCCAAGCAGGTGCTGGCCGGCGCGTCGGTGAGCTACGAGAACACCGTGGTCGCCGCCGGCACCCCGGCCTCGATCAAGGTCGGTGACGTGGTCATCAACAGCTACACCGCCAAGGGCCTGCCCCCGGAAGAAGCCAAGAAGAAGGACGGCGAGTTCAAGAAGGCCGTGGCCGATGCGCTGAAGGCCGCCGGCTACCCCGCCAAGGCCGACCCGGCCAAGGTCGACAAGGTCAAGATCGTTCTCATCCTCACCATCCTGGTGATCTACGTGACGATGGTCTACGGCCCGATCGCCGCCATGCTGGTCGAGATGTTCCCGACCCGCATCCGCTACACCTCGATGAGCCTGCCGTACCACATCGGCAACGGCTGGTTCGGCGGCCTGCTGCCCACCACCGCCTTCGCCATCGTGGCCCAGACCGGCAACATGT
>JBEBBF010000083.1:0-6002 GCA_041158545.1 Pseudomonadota bacterium
TCTCCAAGCAAAGGCTGACCGGGGAAACCCTGCGGCTGCTGCACAACCTGGCCGAAGCGGCGGACTTCTCCGGCTGGCGGCAGCGGATGCGCGCCGGCGATCTGGTCAATCACACCGAAAAACGCGCCGTGCTGCACGTGGCGCTACGCGCCGCGGCCGACGAGCGGATCGAAGTGGATGGCCACAACGTGGTGCCGGACGTGCATGCGGTGCTGACCCGGATGCGCCAGTTCTGCGAACGGGTGCATTCCGGCGCCTGGCGCGGCTACAGCGGCGAGCGGATCACCGATGTCGTGAATATCGGCATCGGCGGCTCCGACCTCGGGCCGCGGATGGCGACGCGGGCGCTGGCCGCCCACCAGCAGCCGGACCTGAAGGTGCATTTCGTCGCCAACGTCGATAGTGCCGACCTGGCGCTGACGCTGGCCGACCTCAACCCGCGCACCACGCTGTTCATCATCGCCAGCAAGACCTTCACCACCCAGGAAACCATGGCCAACGCCGCGACGGCCCGGCAATGGCTGCTGGCCGCCGCCGGCGACCCCGCGGCGGTCGCCCGGCATTTCGTCGCGGTGTCCACCAACCTCGCCGCCACCGGCCAGTTCGGCATCGCCGCCGACAACGTCTTCGAATTCTGGGACTGGGTCGGCGGCCGCTATTCCCTGTGGTCGGCCATTGGCCTGCCGCTGGCGCTGGCCATCGGCTTCAGCCATTTCGAACAGTTGCTGGCCGGCGCCCGCGACCTCGACCGCCACTTCTTCGGCGCCGCTCCGGCGGACAACCTGCCGCTGACGCTGGCGCTGCTGGACGTCTGGAACACCGATTTCCTCGGCGCCGCCAGCCACGCGGTGCTGCCCTACAGCCAGTCGCTGGAATTGCTGCCTGACCACCTGCAGCAACTGGAAATGGAAAGCACCGGCAAGCAGGTGGACCGGAGCGGCGAATCCCTGGACGTGGCGACCTGCCCGATCCTGTGGGGCGCCGCCGGCACCAACGGCCAGCACTCCTTCTACCAGCTGATCCACCAGGGCGGCCGGCTGATTCCCTGCGACTTCATCGCGTTAAAGCACGCCGACTTCCCGCTGCCCGGCCACCACGAGCTGCTGCTGGCCAATTGCCTGGCCCAGTCCGCGGCGCTGGCCTTCGGCCAGACCGCCGACGAAGCCCGCGCCGCCGGCACGCCGGACCCGCTGCTGCCCTACAAGGTCTTCCCCGGCAACCAGCCCTCGACCACGCTGCTGCTGAACCGGCTCAGCCCGTTCAGCCTCGGCCAGCTGATCGCGCTGTACGAGCACAAGGTGTTCGCCCAGGGCATCCTGTGGCACCTCAACGCCTTCGACCAGTGGGGTGTCGAGCTGGGCAAGGCCCTGGCCAACCGCCTGTTGCCGGCGCTACGCGGCCAGACCGACGCGGCCGGCTTCGACGCCAGCACCCGCGGCCTGCTCGCGGCACTCGCTCCCTGACCCGGCCGACCGGGCTGCCCGCCGCTGCGCGGGCGCCCGGCCCGGTCCGCGCCTTCTGTTTTCACCGTATTTCCTGGTTCCAACCCCATGAAAATCCTGTTCGCCACTTCCGAAATGGCCCCGTGGGTCAAGACCGGCGGTCTGGGCGATGTCGCCGCCGCCCTGCCGCCGGCGCTTCGCCAGCACCACGATGTCCGGGTGCTGCTGCCCGCTTACCCGGCGGTCACGGCCGCGTTTCCCGCGGCCACGCTGCTGGCCGAATTGCCCAGCCTGGCGCCGGCTTTCCCGCCCTGCCGGCTGCTGGCGGCGGAGAGCGGGGGCCTGTCCTTGCTGTTGCTCGACTGCCCGGAGTTTTACCAGCGACCGGGCAATCCCTATCTGGACGCCGAGGGCCACGACTGGGCGGATAACGGCCTGCGCTTTGCGCTGCTGGGCCGGGTCGCCGCCCGGCTGGGCCAGGAAGATTCCCCCATAGGCTGGCAGGCGGACCTGGTCAATGCCCACGACTGGCAGGCGGCGCTGGCCGCGGCCTATCTGCATTACCAGGGCGGCTGCGCCAGCGTCGTGACCATCCACAACATCGCCTTCCAGGGCTGTTTTTCCCGCGATCTGCTTGGCCCCATCGGCCTGCCCGAACACGCCTGGCGTTTCGATGGCGTCGAATACCACGGCCAGCTTTCCTTCCTGAAGGCCGGGCTGCAGCTGGCGACGCTGATTTCCACGGTCAGCCCGACCTACGCCCGGGAAATTCAGCACGAACACTTCGGCTATGGCCTGGCGCCGCTGCTGCGGCATCGGGCCGGCGACCTGGTCGGCATCCTCAACGGCGTCGATACCGGGGTCTGGAATCCGGCGACCGACCCGGCGCTGGCCAGCCCCTACGCCGCCAACCGCCTGGGCAGCAAGCGGCCGAACAAGTCGGCGCTGCAACAGGAAATGGGCCTGCCGGAGCGGGACGACCGGCCGCTGCTGGGCGTGGTCAGCCGACTGTCGCACCAGAAGGGGCTGGACCTGCTGCATCTGGTCGGCGAGGGCCTGCCGCATCTGCCGGCGCAACTGGTGGTGCTGGGTAGCGGCGACAAGGCGCTGGAAGCCGGCTTCCGCGAGCTGGCGGCGCGCTACCCGCAGGACATCGCGGTGCGGATCGGCTTCGACGAGGGGCTGGCGCACCGGATCGAGGCCGGCGCCGATGTCTTCGTGATGCCCTCCCGTTTCGAGCCCTGCGGCCTCAACCAGATGTACAGCCTGCGCTACGGCACACCGCCCCTGGTTCGCGCCACCGGCGGCCTGGCCGATAGCGTGGTCGATTGCAGCGAGGCCACGCTGGCGGACAAGACGGCCAACGGCTTCGTCTGCCACGGCGACGACGCCCACAGCCTGTGGCAGACGCTGGAGCGGACCTGCCGCACCTGGCAGGATCGCCGCACCTGGCTGCGCCTGCAGCAGAATGGCATGCGCTGCGATTTCTCCTGGCACCACGCGGCCAAGGATTACGACAGCCTGTTCGACGCCGCACGGACCCGCCACAGCGTCTGACTTCCCGCCTTTTTCCTGCCTTTTTCCTGCCCTGCTTCTGCTCTTTTCCCAGCTCTTTTCCCAGCCTTTTCGCCCGGAGCCTGCCATGGAAACCTTCGACGCCTCCCCCGCCCGCAAGCTGGGCATCGCCAAATGGGTCGGCATTGCTGCCGCCGCGGTGATCATCCTGCCGATGGCCGCGCCCTTCGCCATCGTTCCCGCCGGCAACCGCGGGATCATGACCACCTTCGGCAAGATCACCGAGACGGTCTACGACGAGGGCATCCACTTCCGCATCCCGATTGCCCAGGAGCTGCATCTGCTGGAAGTCCGGGTGCAGAAAGGCGAAGGCCAGGGCGACGCGGCGTCGAAGGATTTGCAGTCGGTGCACACCAGCGTCGCGCTGAACTACCACATCCAGCCGGAATCCGCGGTTGCGGTGTTCCGCGAGGTCGGCGGGAACATCGGCGACAAGATCATCGTCCCGGCGGTGCAGGAGGCGGTGAAGGCGGCCACGGCGCTCTACACCGCCGAGGAGCTGATCACCAAACGGCCGGAGGTGCGCGACAAGATTCGCGGACTGTTGCAGGAGCGGCTGAGCAAGCATGGCGTCGCCGTCGACGAGTTTTCGATCACCAATTTCGCGTTCTCCAAGTCCTTCACCGAGGCGGTCGAGGCGAAAACCACCGCCGAGCAGCAAAAACTGAAGGCGGAACGGGATCTGCAGCGGATTCGGGTCGAGGCCGAACAGAAGATCGCCCAGGCCAAGGCAGAAGCCGAAGCCCTGAAGCTGCAGAAACAGGAAGTCACCGCCGACCTGCTGCGGCTGCGTCAGACCGAGAACGAGCGCCGCGCCATCGAAAAATGGGATGGCAAGCTGCCGACGCTGATGGGTGGCGGCAGCGTTCCCTTCATCAATCTTGGCCCCGTCAAACCCTGAAAGCCGCCCATGCCTGAACTGACCCTGATCGCCGCCGTCGCCGCCAACCGGGTGATCGGCCGGGACAACCAGCTGCCCTGGCACCTGCCGGAAGACCTGCGCCACTTCCGCGAGCTGACCCGCGGCCGGCCGGTGATCATGGGCCGCAAGACCTGGGAATCCCTGCCGCCCCGTTTCCGGCCGCTGCCGGAGCGGCGCAATCTGGTGCTGAGCCGGCAGGCGGGCTACGTGGCCAGCGGCGCTGAAGTCCTGCCCAACCTGGCCGCAGCGCTGGCCCTGCTGGCGGCGGAAACCGGGCCGGTCTTCGTGATCGGTGGCGCCCAGCTCTACCGTGAAGCCCTGGCGCAGGCGGCGCGTCTGGAACTCACCGAAGTGGCCTCAAGCCCGGCGGGCGACGCCTTTTTCCCCGAATTCAGCAGCGCGGATTGGCAGGAAAGCCGGCGGGAAACCGGCACGGCGGGCGACGGCACCGCCTTTGCATTCGTCAGTTACCAGCGGCGGCGCTGACCTCCGCGCCGGCTTGCTGCGCCCTGGCCCCGCAGCGCTCAGGCCGGCTCAGCAGTTTTCGGCGCGAACCGCCGCGGCGTTGTAGGCCGGTGGCACGCCGGCCGCGGTGGGCGCGGTATAGCTGATCCGACAGGCGGGCTTGCCGCGATAGATCAGCTCGTTCTTGCCGGCCAGTTCGACCCGGGAGGCATCCAGGCGCATCGCCTTGCTGAGTTCCCCGGCGTCGGCGGCGTAGCCAAAGCGCAGCCCGACGGCTTTGCCATCCGGCAGAGGTAAGGTGGTCACTGCGACGTCCTGCTGCCGCACGGCGGCGGCTCGGGTGTAGAGGGCGGTATTGGCGGAGCGCATCGCGCCTTCGGTGGCCTGCATCGCTGCCACCCGGGCATCCGGACCCAGATCCATGAATTTCGGCAGCACGGTCGCCGCCAGGATGCCGACCACGGCGACAACGACGATCCATTCGATCAGCGTAATGCCTTGGCATTTTTTCATTGCACAACCCTTGCGTCAGCGTCCGGAAGGCGCAAATTGTCGCAAATCTCCCGGAACCTGCGGCGAAAATTTCATAATTTCGCCTTTTTGCGTCACTCCGGCCCGCACTGCCGGAGCGACGCGACCCGGCGATCAGGTCATGTGGTTGCCGCCGTTGCAGGCGAAGTTGGCGCCGGTGGTGAAGCCGGATTGCTCGGAAGCCAGCCAGCCGACGATGGAGGCGATTTCCTCCGGTGCGCCCAGCCGCTTGACCGGAATCGTCGCGACGATCTTGGCCAGCACGTCTGCGGGAATCGCCCGGACCATGTCGGTACCGATGTAACCCGGCGACACGGTGTTGACCGTCACACCCTTGCTGGCGACTTCCTGGGCCAGGGCCATCGTGAAGCCGTGCATGCCGGCCTTGGCGGTGGAGTAGTTGGTCTGCCCGAACTGGCCACGCTGACCGTTCATCGACGAGATATTGACGATCCGGCCCCAGCCGCGGTCGAGCATGCCATCGACGACCTGCTTGGTCACGAAGAACAGCGAGTTCAGGTTGGTGTCGATCACCGACATCCATTGCTCCACGCTCATCTTGCGGAACACGCCGTCCTTGGTGATGCCAGCGTTGTTGACCAGCACGTCGATCTCGCCCACTTCGGCCTTGACCTTGTCGAAGGCGGCCTTGGTGCTATCCCAGTCGGAGACGTTGCCTTCGGAGGCGACGAAGTCGAAACCCTGTTCCTTTTGCTCGGCCAGCCAGCGATCCTTGCGCGCCGAGTTGGGGCCGCAGCCGGCCACCACGGTAAAGCCATCCTTGGCCAGTTGCTGGCAAATCGAAGTACCGATCCCGCCCATGCCGCCGGTCACGTAGGCTACTTTCTTGCTCATCAGAAACTCCTCTCTGTAATTATGGATTACGGCCAGCCACTATAGCCCAACTTGCATCTGATGAAAAAGGTTTCTTAATCCGGAATTACCCTGAGGCAGAGGGCCGGGAACCGCCGACTTCGCCGAAGACGGACGCGATGCCGCACCGCTTCCGGCTGGGTGGACAGCCGTCCGCGACAGCCTGAGGGAGAACATCGGCTAGCCCGCCAACC